>CAYUXD010000005.1:0-24228 GCA_964448655.1 uncultured Eubacteriales bacterium | reverse complement strand
GATTTATGTCAAAGGTAGCGATGGAAGAGATAATAGTGAAAAGATTCTCCTCGAGGAAGCATTAGAAGTGAAGACAAGAGTTGAAGAGTGGAAGAAGAGGAGTTCTGGAGAGAGAGCCCATCGTCTGTTGGACAGGTTGAAAGTTGTGATGAGTGAGAAAGTCGGGATTTTCAGAAAAAAGAAGGATTTAGCCGAAGCCCTGGAGAATATCTCCGAGCTCAAAGAAGACTATAAGCGAGTTTATCTTTATGGAAAATGCCTCCGCTACAGCCAGGAGCTTGTGAACCTCCTTGAGTTTGATTCCATGCTGGATTTAGCAGAAGTCATTACCTTGGGTGCGTTAAACAGAGAGGAAACCAGAGGCTCCCATTATCGTCTTGACTTCAAAGAGCGTAATGATAAGGACTGGCTAAAGCATACTCTGGTCACCTGGAAGGAAGGCAAGCCACACATAAGTTATGCAGAAGTAAATATAAGTAAATATCAGCCAGAAGCGAGAAAATACTGAGATGGAATATCATTTTAGGATCTTAAGGTATGATCCCTTAAAGGACGAGTATCCATACTTCGATGATTTTTTCTTAGAGACAGAAGAGAAGAAATCACTCCTGGAAGCTTTGATGGAAATCCGAAATGAGCAGGATTCGACCCTTTCTTTCAGGTATAGCTGTCGGGAGGCTATATGCGGGTCCTGTGCCATGGTTATTAACGGGAATTTTGATTTAGCCTGTCGGATGGAGCTTCAAGCGCTTGAATCTACCCTGATTGTAATAGAACCCCTGCCCAATCTGGAAATCCAGAAAGATTTAGTGGTGGATATGGAGCCCTTCTGGGAAGCTCTTTTCCAAATCAAACCTTACCTTTTCCCTGATAAGAAAATCCACAAGGAGGGTTATAGAATAGAAGAGAGGGAGATGGAAAAGATATTCCAGTACATCAACTGCATCATGTGTGGATGTTGTTACAGCGCCTGTCCAGTGGCTTCAAGGGATGAAAGGTACTTGGGTCCTGCTGCACTGGCCAAGCTTTACCGGTTTGTGAAAGATCCCAGAGATAAAAGACCTTTTTCGAGTTTATCAGGCGTTAACACTGAAGGGGGGGTGTGGGGATGCGATACAATTTTTAAGTGTAACGAGGTTTGTCCTAAAAAGGTAAGACCTGCAGATGGCATTGAAGCTTTGAGGAGAAAACTTGTTGTTGAAAAGGTAAAACGAATTTTTAGATTAAAACGATGAAGCTTAAACATTCGCTTTTCACCCGCCGGCAATTTTTAAACGGTCTTCTCGGAGGCTGGCTGGGAGCTTTGCTGGCTTCCTTTCTGTATCCTGTCATAAAGTTTGTTTTTCCGCCTACGAGGGAACCGGATCAGGTTATTTTACCTTTTGCAGATTTTAGGGATATGGGGCCTAATTCTGTTGAAAATTTTTTGTGGGGAAGCAAGCCCGGCATTTTAAAAAAGAACGATGATGGTTCCTATTTGGCTTTTGTCGGTGTTTGCACTCACCTGGATTGCAATGTCGGCTATCTTCCGAACCAGAGGAAGTTTTTCTGTGCCTGCCATGACGGCTGGTATGATGAGAATGGTCTAAACATCGGGGGCCCCCCTCCCCGGCCTCTTCGTTGTCTCGCAGTATCTATTGAAGGGGAGGACTTAATCATCAAGAGAGAAGGCGGGGAAAGAGTGGAAGACTAATGAAAACTGGAATTCAATCCTGGCTTGATGAGCGCTTTGGGTTTTCAAATATAACCAAATTCTTAAAAGAAAAGACTGTTCCCCAGCACAAACATTCAATCTGGTATTATACGGGAAGCGCCATCCTGCTCTTTTTTACCATTCAGGTCATCACAGGATTTATGCTCGTCTTTTATTATAAACCAACGCTGGAAGGAGCCAACGAGAGTGTTGCCCGGATAATGACCGAAGTTCCTCTGGGCTGGATTATCAGATCAGTCCACAGTTGGTCTGCTTCTTTTATGATTGCCTTTGTTTTTATCCATCTTCTCAGCACCTGGCTCACAAAATCATACCGGAATCCGAGGGAACTCACCTGGATGAGCGGAGTTTTTCTTCTTGCTGTCTCTCTGCTGTTTGGCTTTACTGGGTATCTTCTGCCCTGGGATGACCTTTCTCTCTCAGCTACCAAAGTGGGGACAGATATTCCTCGCTCTATACCTCTAGTTGGAGTCTGGGCAACAAAACTGCTTCGAGGAGGGGGAGATGTTACGGGAGACACCCTGACCCGCTTTTTTGGTTTTCATGTCAGTATCCTCCCAGTTTTTATCTTTATCCTTCTGGCCGTTCATATCTATCTCATCCAGAAACAGGGAATGAGCCTTCCTCTTGCTGCCGAAGGCAAGAAGGAAAAGGTGAGGGAGATTCCTTTCTGGCCAAACTTTGTCTACCGGGAAATGATTGTCTGGCTTTTACTCCTGGGTATTCTTTTCTCTCTGGCCATTTTTTTCCCCCCTTCTCTGGATAAAGCAGCTGAATTGATGGCCCCTGCCCCTGAAGGAATAAGGCCTGAATGGTATTTTCTCTTCCTGTTCCAGACTCTGAAGATCTTCCCGGCCAAGGTTTTATTCCTGAACGGAGACACTCTTGCTGTCTTCTTGATATTAATCGCTGGTATTCTGTTCTTTTTTCTGCCTCTCATCGATAATAAACCCGCAGAAAGGAAAGGCAGGATTATCACTATTATTGCTTTAGTGCTCATAATGTATGCTGTGGTTATGACAGTCTGGAGTCTATTATGAGGTTAAGAAGGAAAAAATTTCTGAGTATGTTCTTGTTGGTTATCTTCTTTGTTTCTTTTCTCATCCTGCAGTTGAACTTTGCCCAGCAGGTTACCCAAGAGGAGCAGGAAGAGAGAATCAAGGATAAAAATAATCAAGAGAAAATTATTCCCTCTCCCCAGAATATCAAAGAGTCAACAGGCATTTACGTTTTCTTGGCCTGGATGTGGATAGCGATATTCGTCCTTATTTATATTTTGAGGCTAAAAATAAGGGAAGTTGACAGGCTCCACAAGCTTCGGTTTTTATCCGTCAAGAAAAAATAAGCTTTTCCAATCTGCGAAACTTTCCATCTCTCTTTCGTCATATGTGTTAGTTATGCTGGTATTGGGTATTATGGACAATTCTGAGAGAGGGAAAAATCGAAGCCCGCAAAAAGAGCAAGGACATAGATGGAGGCTCAGGGAAAAATTCCTGAGGGGGGGGCTCAAGGGATTTCTTGACTACGAGATAGTCGAGCTAGGGATAAGAATTTCGTTTTCGGCTGCGATGTCCGATTGTGAGTCTTTGTCTCGAATTTCCCATCAAACCATCTTTCTCTGTTCTCTTTTTTAAGTTCTTTAATTCTTTGTTTTGCAATTCTTTCCAACTCATCTCGATTAAATTCTTTTCCCTCTAACCCTTCTATTGATCTTTGGTTCTTTCAGTAACCTCCCTTAAAGCATCAAATTCCATCACGCATCTATCGCAAATTAAGACATAGTCTATTAAATTCATTTTCTCTCGCTGGCCGGTTTCATCTAAAAACGCCTTGATAAATAGTTCCTTTTCAGGACATCTGCCTTTCTCTAACGTCTCTCTATAGCTTTCTCTTCCGTCTTTATCGGTCATTGTACCGCATTCATCTTAAATGCAATGAACTAATTTCATATAACAAAATTCATATGGGAAAAAATCATGAATCTTTACGTCTTTTGGAATGAAACTAATTGCAGAAGAAGTTAATAATTGGTCTGTATGTATGAAGAAATTGTTTTTTGTACATTCTAAGGGATAAATTCGAAAAAATGAAGTCTGAGAAGTAATTTCTTATTTCCTGAAAAGATTGAGAAAAAATATATTTTTCGAACGTTATAATTACGAAGTTAAGCTTCAAAATTTAATCAGATAAAGGAGGATTTCATGAAAAAAGTGCTTATTTCTTTACTTGTCGTGGTGGCACTTGTGCTAGCACTGCTCATCCAGAACACCCGCACAGCAACAAGCGATCTGGGCAGTTTAATCGGCAGCAAGTGGTGCACAAGAGCCTCTATACTCGGGGGTCTCATAGGCGGAGTCGTGGGACTTATTGGAGGTGCAGCACTTGGAAACGCGATCTTCCCTGGTCCCGGGACACTTCTGGGCCTGAAAGGTGCCAGCTGGGGTGCGGGCCTTGGGTCGCTAGCAGGAGGAGCGTGAGCCTTGGAGCCATTTCGAACCATTAAACAGTTGCCAGGGCATTTCCTAGCAGGAATCGCTCTTATTGTCCTGGGGGTGGTTGCAATAAACTTACTCCTCTATGACCGTAACTTTAGCCTGTGCATAGTAATGAGCAGCTGCTTTCAGGGGTCGGCAGGCCTGATGCTCTTCGAATCCGCCTTTCGCAAGCTGGAACGACGTCAGTCCAAGAAAGACTCTCCGCAATGACATCAGGGTGTTGGTGGCCAGTGATGGCCACCTCTGCCCTGTTTTTGTCAGCCATTATTATGGGGTGGTTCTTTTACCCGGCTGCGATATCTTCTCCTCTTGTCCCAGAGCATGTACCTCTCCTGCCAACCGCCCTCCATAACCTCCTTGTAATTATTTTCCTCGGCACAGGCGGCCTGCTGCTGGCCGTGCCTACGGTGCTTGTAGCGGCATGGAACGCCTTTCTGGCAGGCGCGCTCTTCGCTGCTGTAGCCGACCAACCCATCTGGTGGATTTCTCTCTCTATCCATGGATTGCCGGAATTAGCAGGGCAGTTCTGCGGTACGGTATCCGGATTGAAGACGGCTACATCCTTAATCAGGACACTAGCTCACGATCATCCGTTCAGATTGGCCAGTCCACTCCGTTGGTTCGGGTTAGCCGTAGTCTTGACTCTGCTGGCGGCTGTGCTCGAGTGGGGAGTGAGCCCGCTCGTGGCGCATTGGATATCATGATGACGCTCTTGAACCTACTTTTTCGACCTTCACGTGCTTACTCAGAGCTGGGTGCCTCCAACCAGGGGCTATTCCAGGCCGTTTTGAGTGTCGCTGGTTTCTCGGTCACAAACATCTGTTATGTTTTCCTGTTCTCAGAACTTCCTCCTGTTCAAGCCGGTTTCGATTGGGCATGGAAAATCGGCGTTGTCGTCGGCATCTTCGCAGCCCTAGCTGCGGCGTTTCTTCTATGGCTTTATTTTGGAGTCGGGATCTTCTTGATCCTCTCACTATTCGACACTGTCCCTTGCTTTGCGCCGATCTTCCGTGTCGTCGGATTGAGCTTCTTTTTTCTCTTTTTGGGACGAAGTCTGACAATAGCTCTGCAGCTCGTTGGACTCTCTTCTCCGGCTGCTGCTTGGATTTACTCGGCTTTTTTAATCTTGGCGCTTCTGGCGATGGCCTACGGTCTGAAATCAGTCCTCCGGATTCCCGCGATAGACGCGGGAATAGCTGTCGCAGTGCCGATGATCGGGATCGAACTTCTTTCTCTTTTGTTGTTCACCTAGAGAAGGTCATTACTTTTATCACTGATTTTTGGATCGCGGAGAGAATTATTTATTGCTTGAATTTACGCTTTATTCGAGAAAGCACTCTTCCCCCACTTTCTGAGAATCATATTTAATTAGGTAAGCGGTTTTCGTCCGTCAAGAAAAAATAAGCTTTTCCAATCTGCGAAACTTTCCATCTCTCTTTCGTCATATGTGTTAGTTATGCTGGTATTGGGTATTATGGACAATTCTGAGAGAGGGAAAAATCGAAGCCCGCAAAAAGAGCAAGGACATAGATGGAGGCTCAGGGAAAAATTCCTGAGGGGGGGGCTCAAGGGATTTCTTGACTACGAGATAGTCGAGCTTCTCTTGACTCTGGGAACTCCCCGCAGGGACTGTAAACAGCAGGCGAAGCAAGCTCTTAAAAAATTCCAATCGTTTAGAGGAGTCTTAGAAGCTCCCTTTGATGAGCTCCAGAAGATAAACGGAATCGGCCCTCATAATATTTTTGGCCTCAAGCTGATTCAGGAGGTTTCACGCCGCTTCCTTAAGGAAAGAATGATGAGCAGGCCTTATTGTCACTCCTCCAAAGAAGTGTTTGATTATCTTTATCATGCGCTCAGGGATTTAAGAAGGGAAAAATTTAAAGTCCTCTTTTTAGATGCGAAAAACCAGATACTGGAGGAGGAGACTGTTTTTGAAGGGACCGTGGACTCGAGCGCTGTCTATCCCAGAGAAATAATGAAAAAAGCCTTGAGATGGGACGCTTCATCGTTGGTTTTTGTGCATAATCACCCCTCGGGCGACCCCGAGCCTTCCGTGAGTGACAGAGAGATCACAAAAGAACTATTTTTTGCGGCAAATGTCATGCAGCTCAAGGTGCTGGATCACATCATAATCGGGAATAATTGCTATTTCAGCTTTGCCGATGAGGGGCTGATCGAAGATTATGATATAATATTTCAAGAATTCAATAAGAGAGATCGAGAAAGAAAGAAAAATTAAGCTTGAAGATTTTTGGGGAAAAAGGCAAAAGGGACTTAAAATCCCTGGTTGGGTAACAAACGTACTAAATGAATACACTGATTTGAATTGGCTAAATAATGTATGTTAGACTTATTTCTAAATGAAAGGGACAATCTCAAAATTGATGAGATTCTCGCCTAGGATAATTCTATAAAATATAACTTACTCGTTATAAATTAGCTACAAGAGCCACTTGCCTGGAATGACAGAAAAAAATACCGAAAAAACAAACAAAAGAGGATCTCATCGTCCTAAATTATCTCAAAAATCCCGAACTCTAGAAGAAACACGCTCCCAACTTGCAGCTATTGTAGAATCATCAAATGATGCAATCGTAGGCAAGACTTTGGATGGTATTATTACCAGCTGGAACTTGGGAGCGGAGAGAATCTATGGTTACACTTCGAAGGAGATTGTAGGTCGCTCTATATCTGTCCTAGTCCCACAAGACCGTCCTGATGATGTGCTGCAGATTCTTAAGAAAATCAAGCATGGAGACCGCATCGATAGCTATGAAACTGTGCGCCTGAGAAAAGACGGTGAGCAAATCGATATCTCCTTGACTATATCTCCTATAAGGGATGCTGCCGGCAAGATAATAGGTGCCTCAACGATTGCTCGTGATATAACTGGACGCAAGAGAGCAGATAAAACACTCAAGGAGAACGAGCATGCTTTACGTGAGCGGGTCAAGGAATTATCGTGCTTATACAGTTTAGCAAAGCTTATTGAACGCCCCGGAATATCTCTAGAAGAAATTTTGGAAGGTATTGTGAAACTTCTTCCTCCTGCTTGGTTATACCCGGAGATTGCTTCTGCCAGGATTATTTTGAATGGACATGCTTACTCTACTCACAATTTCCGAGAAGGCGGTCAGTGTCAGACAGCCAATATTGTTATAAATGAGGAGAAGCGTGGAGTTGTCGAGGTTGTTTATTTGGAGAAGAAGCCCGAACTTGACGAAGGACCTTTTCTTAGAGAGGAACGAAGTCTGATTGAGGCTATTGCTAGAGAAGTGGCGCTTATCGTTGAACGAAAACAGACCGAAGAGGATAAGGAGAGGCTCCAAGATCAGCTTCGGCATGCTGACCGACTGGCAACTATCGGTCAGCTGAGTGCAGGGATAGCCCATGAGCTGAATGAACCTATTGGGAGCATTCTCGGATTTGCTCAGCTTATAAAGAAATATCCAGAACTCTCAGAACAAGCAATACAGGACATTGAAAAAATCACGAAAGCATCTCTGCATGCCAGAGAAGTTGTCAAAAAGCTCATGTTGTTTGCTCGACAGATGCCTCCTCAGAAAACCAGAGTTAATCTAAACCAGGTTATTGAAGAGGGGCTCTATTTTCTTGAATCTAGATGTGTTAAGGAAGGGATAAAAGTAGTGCGTTCACTTTCTCCGAACCTCCCAGAGATCATTGCCGATCAAGCTCAGATGACCCAAATATTGGTAAATATTGTAGTTAACGCAATACAGGCAATGCCAGATGGAGGAAAACTGACGATAAGAACAAATACTTCTGATAGATTTATCTCACTCACAGTAGAAGATACAGGTGTCGGTATGAGTGAGAAAGTCGTGAAGCAAATATTCCTTCCGTTCTTTACAACAAAGGATGTTGGGCAAGGAACAGGTCTGGGGTTGCCTGTGGTGCATGGAATAGTCACTTCTCACAGTGGCTCTATAAACGTTGATAGCAAGGTCGGTCGAGGTACAAAATTCGAGATTCAGCTTCCCATTGCTGAACCAAAGGGCCAAAAGGAGAGAGCTTGAAATGAAAAATTCTTCAAAAAAAGAAAATATTCTTGTCGTAGATGACTCTCCTGATACTCTTGAAGTGCTACAAAGAAACCTGGAATTCAAAGGCTATCATGTTTTTACTGCACCCGGCGCGGTTGAGGCGATTAAAATTCTTGAGTCTATACCCATGGACTTAGTTATAACAGACCTTAAAATGCCCGAGGTTGATGGCCTTAGTCTAGTGAGGCATATCCAGGAGAACTTCAAGGATACTGAAGTGATGATGATCACGGGCTACCCTTCGATTGAGGGTGCAATCGAAGCAGTCAAATCTGGAGCTGAGGAATATCTTGCCAAACCTTTTACCGATGAGGAACTCTTTTCTGCTGTCAAGCATGTTCTCGATAAGCTGCATGTACGCAAAGCTGCTCAAAAGAAAATTCGTAAGCTCCCTTCTATTCGTCATGGCCTTATAGGTGAATCGGAGGCCATGCACAAGGTTTTGAATGCTATCAAGAAGGCAGCCTCGAGTTCGGCCACAATTCTTATAACTGGAGAGAGCGGAACAGGAAAAGAGCTTGTGGCCAGAGCCATTCATTATAATAGTCCACGCACTTCGGGTCCGTTCGTGCCAATAAACTGCGGAGGAATTCCAGAGACATTACTTGAAAGTGAACTTTTTGGTTATGTGAAGGGCGCTTTTACCGGGGCAACGGAAAGCAGGGCTGGCTTTTTTCAAACTGCGGAAGGGGGTACCATTTTTCTTGATGAAATAAGTGAGACAGGTCTATCGATGCAGGTCAAACTCCTCCGCGTTCTCCAAGATAAAGAAGTTTTTATGGTTGGAGAAAGGCATCCACAAAAAGTGGACGTGAGGATCATTGCTGCAACCAACAAAGATCTACTCAGCCTTGTAAAAAAAGGAGTATTTCGTGAAGATTTATACTACCGCCTAAATGTAATTACTATTGATATTCCTCCTCTTCGGGAGAGAGAGGAAGACATCCTTTTGTTAGTCCAGCATTTTGCAATCAAATTTGCCAAAGAGTTTGGAAAACCAATGCCGCGGTTTTCTGAAAATGCCCTTCAAGTTTTGAAGAGCTATTACTGGCCTGGGAACGCAAGAGAATTGGAAAATATAATCCAGCGACTTCTCATCATGTCTGAAGAAGATATTATAGATGTTCCAGACCTTCCTTCACTCATGCGTTTCTCAGCTCTTAGAGGAGTCGGGCCCAATCGAACTTTAGCTGCCGTGGAGGCCGAATATATCCTTAGCGTATTGGCAAGTGTCGGTAACAATAAAACAAAAGCAGCAGAGATACTCGGGATCGACCGCAAAACTTTGCGGGAAAAGTTAAAAAAAATAAAAAAACCCTCCTCCCTATAATCCTCTCGCAGGAGAGATTCTCCCCACCGGTACAAATCTCCCCGGTTCTCTTCTTATTCCTTGCTATGCCAATTAAGAAAGTTTCAATCTCACTTTGAGTATCCCTTTCAAATAACTCCTTCTTTTTCAATAGGTTATAAAGCCAGCTTTATCTCACTACCAATATACCTTCGCCTCTTTTTTGTATTAATATAATTGGAAAAAAATTTTAAATTTTTATTTTTTTAAAGGATATAAAAATGAAAAAAAACGACCGGAGCAGAAAAGATAGTAAAGGATTAACCCCTGTTGCAACAGCCAAGGAATGGAAATTGTTATATTTCCAACATGGTAGACCTGGCCTCGAAGAAGGCAGCGAGTTCAGAGGATTATGCAGGTATTGTGAGCTCCGTGATATTTGCGCTATTCCAAAACCAGAGAGCGGAGTATGGCGTTGTCCATATTACAAAGCTTCAACAAGGAAAAAAACTAATCTTTATGAAAATGTCATCAATCAACTTGAAAAAGCAGAAGACGTTGTTCATTTTGACCGGGACATTTGTAGGATCTTGGCAGAGACAACGAACGAGCTTATTGTTCATTTTCCGGTGAAAATGGATGGTGGGATGGTTAAAATGTTAACCGGGTATCGGGTGCAGCACAACAACGTACTGGGCCCTTTCAAAGGAGGATTGCGCTTCCATCCCTTAGTCGATATCGACGAAATACGCGCACTTTCAACCTTGATGACCTGGAAGACAGCGATTACTAATATCCCGTTTGGCGGTGCAAAAGGAGGGCTCCAGCTTGACCCAGCAGATTATAGTATCGAGGAGCTTGAGAAAATTACCCGGCGCTTCACATTTGCTTTAGGTAACAATATCGGGCCTGAGTATGATATTCCTGCTCCAGACGTGAATACGAACCCTCAGATCATGGCCTGGATTTTGGACACCTATATGTCGACAGTAACCCCGAATGAGAGGAATCGTTGCCTTCATGTTGTTACGGGCAAGCCCATCGAAGCAGGTGGAAGCCAGGGACGTTATAAAGCAACAGGTCAGGGTATAGTTTTCCTCATCGAAAAATGGGCAAAAGATCATGGGTTTAACTTGAAGGGTGCCACTTATACAGTTCAAGGATTTGGAAATGTGGGCTCTTGGGCGGCACGTTTGATGAAAAAAAATGGATCTAAGCTTATTGCTGTTGAAGATGTAACAGGAGTAATTCTTAATAAAGAAGGCATTGATCCTGACGACCTTGCAGACTATGTTAAGGAACACGGCGGCGTACTCGATTATCCAAAAGCAAAGCCGATTGATCACGAAACTTTTTTTGGCACTAAAGCTGATATATTTATACCTGCTGCCTTAGAAAATCAAATCACAGCTGAGACAGCAGAGATGTTGAATGTTAAGCTCGTTGCCGAAGGCGCCAATGGGCCAACAAATCCAGAAGGTGATAAAGTTTTACAACGTAAAAAGATTGACCTGATACCTGACATACTCTGTAATTCAGGAGGAGTAATTGTGAGTTATTTCGAGTGGCTCCAGAACAAACGTAGCGAGTTCTGGGATCTTGATGAGGTAGATTTTAAACTGCACAAGATGATTGTAGATGCTTATGAACGAGTCCGGGATACGGCTGAAAAGTATAAAGTTGATTGGCGCACAGCTGCCCATATTGTTGCTATATCAAGGCTAGAGATAGTCTACAAAGAGAGAGGAATATTCCCGTAAAATCAGATGTGAGATGCAACTGACGCTTTATATATTACAGACATCCAAAAAGTATGAATGCAAGTGAAGTATTAATGGCACAAAGAGCAGTTGAATATTTAAAAGATCTAGCTAGAATTTTTAAGAAATATATTTTTTTTATCAGATAATTAATTTCAGCCAAAAATCTTCCTTTTCAATGAGAATGTAACTTCGTCCTTTATCATTAAGAACTAAACTCATCCTTAGTTTTCTTATTGTCATTATTATGGACATAAAGGCGGAATTTTGGCTGCCGTACGGAACATCTAACTAATTCATATTTAAAGAGTTATATTCCAGTGGGAGGAGTAAATCTTCAGCAAATGTCATGCAGCTCAAGGTGCTGGATCACATCATAATCGGGAATAACTGCTATTTCAGCTTTGCTGATGAGGGGCGCATCGGAGATTATGATATAATGTTTCAAGAATTCAATAAGAGAGACAAAGAAGGAAGAAAGTAAGGTAAGCACTTGTTTTTCCGTGATGGAAGAGAATATTATAGATATGCAAAAAAGGGGACAGGCTACTTTTTCTGTAGGGAATGTCCATTGGATGTAGGGATTTGATTTATCAAACCAGCAAAAGGAGAAACTATCCCCTTTCCTTAAGAAAAAGTAACATATCGCCCTTTTTTTTATAGATTCATAGAAAGGAGGTCAAAGTGGTTGACGATATGGATATTGCAAAAAAAGTGAAGATAAAGCCTATAGAGGTGATTGCCAAAAAACTGGGAATTGAGCCGATAGACCTGGAGAAATACGGTATGTATAAAGCTAAAGTTTCTCCAGAAGAGATTCTGAAGGGAGAAGACAAAAAGGGAAAACTAATCATGGTGACAGCCATGACTCCCACTCCAGCCGGGGAAGGCAAGACCACGACTTCAATCGGTCTGGCTGATGCTCTGAGTGGATTGGGAAAGAAGGCGGCTGTGGCCTTGAGAGAGCCTTCGCTCGGACCTGTATTCGGGATGAAAGGAGGAGCAACTGGAGGAGGATATGCCCAGGTTGCACCTCGTGAGGAGATAAACCTCCATTTTACCGGAGATATTCATGCTGTCACAGCAGCTCATAACCTCTTAGCCGCCATGGTGGATAACCGCCTTCATTTTGACGGAGCCTGCGGCCTGCTAGACTGTCGAATGGTGTCCTGGAAAAGAGTCATGGACATGGATGACCGAGTGCTTCGAGAAGTTGTGATCGGTATCGGAGGTCCTCTTCGGGGAATAGCAAGAGAAACAGGCTTTGATATTACAGCTGCCTCAGAAATTATGGCCATTTTATGTCTTGCCGAGGATTTGAAAGACCTAAAAGAAAGGCTTGGAAATATATTCATAGGATATTCGCCGGATAAAAAACCTGTTTTTGCTCGGGAGCTGAAGGCCGATGGGTCGATGGCTGCCCTGCTCAAGGATGCTCTTAAGCCAAACCTCGTCCAGACTTTGGAGGGAACGCCGGCTCTAATCCATGGGGGCCCCTTTGCCAATATTGCCCATGGAACAAATTCCGTGATTGCTACCAGAATGGCACTTCGGCTGGCTGATTTTGTTGTGACTGAAACAGGATTTGGCTCGGATCTTGGAGCCGAGAAATTTTTTAATATTGTGGTCAGAACAGGCCATGTTCCCCCGCCTGATGCCTGTGTGCTGGTAGCGACTCTCAGAGCTCTGAAGCTTCACGGCGGAGTTAAGCTGGACAAAGTCAATCAGGAAAACGTGGAAGCTGTGGAGAAAGGTTTTGCCAACCTTCAAAAACATATGGAAAATCTCAGAATTTTTGGGATTCCTTTTGTTGTGGCTATAAATAGATTCCCTTCGGATACTGGAGCAGAGATTAAGAAAGCCTTAGATTTGTGCCGCAGGGAAAAGGTTCGAGTTGCTTTGAGTGAGGTCTACAGCAAAGGGGGGATTGGTGGAAGTGAATTGGCGCAAGAAGTTTTAAAAGCCATCGAGGAAGATGGGAGCCGCTTCCAGTTCCTTTATCCTTTAGATATGACGCTGCTGGAGAAGATAGAGGCCATTGCTAAGAAGATATACGGGGCGGCGTCAGTAGCCATGGAAGGGAAAATAAAAAGGAAAATACTCAGGATTGAAAGAGAAGGGTTTGGAAACCTCCCTGTTTGTATCGCCAAAACGCAATATTCTCTCTCTGATGATGATGAAGCGCTGGGGAGGCCCAGAGATTTTACTTTAATCGTGACCGATGCTTCCCTCAGTTCAGGAGCAGGGTTTGTGGTTGTATATTGCGGAGACGTCATGACAATGCCAGGTTTGCCGAAGGTTCCTTCAGCCGAGAGAATAGATGTAACCGATGATGGAGAAATAACCGGTTTATCCTGAGGGCGAAAAAATATCTAAAATTTAGGTTATTTTTTTCCCGCCCATTTCAGCTGCTGGGCTGCGAGGTCCATCGGGTAGGATATCTCCACATCGATGATCTTTCCTTCCCGGTCTTTGATAAGATCTAGCTCGGGAACAACAAAAGCCACAAAATCAGGGTAGCGAATCTGGCGGCACCTTTCTATGACTTCGTCTCTTAGTGAGGGATCGATATTTATGGCATAGGCGTTGACAAGCTTTTTGGCCGCTTCGAAATCACCTTCGGCTTTTATCCTCATGATCTCTGCCAGGAGTTCCCCTGCTCCCTGGCGGAAAAGGTCAAAATCCTTAACCCTTCTGTAGGTTTTTCCATTTTTCTTTACTGTCTCCACTGCTTTAGTTTTTTTCTCGAGGTAAGTTTGGATTAGATGTGAAGCCCTCATGTGGTCATCCTCTACTCTATCTCCCTTTTTTATCCTCCGCAGCATGGTCAGGTCACCCATGGCTTCAGAGATATAGCCTGCCCTGGCTGCATCTTCGTTGGGTAAAATACCAAGCTCAAATAATTTGGGATCGAAAAAGTTCCAGTAAGCCATGAGGTCAGCTCGTGCTTCCTCCAGGGTGTTGTAGTATTCCTGCAAATAGTCTGAAGGATCTTTGGTCAATTTTGGGCTGACTTTTCCCGAACCATGGCCGATGACTTCATGAAGGGCGATTATTACATTGCTTGCCATACTCCCGTATTTTTGAACAAGCTCCTTTTCTTCATCTGTCAGCAGGAATTCCTCAGCCGATTTTCCGCCGGTCACCTTTCGAGCATCACGCATGACATTGAAGAGGAGAACACTCTTGCTTCCGTACTGCTCTCTAATCTTTTGTTCATTAGGAAGGTTTATTCCTCCTGGAATGAGGGGGCCGGCATCTCCTCCCGAAATAACGACATCAATCGAATTGGCGACAGGAACCTGAATTTCATTTTTCTTGAATTCCTCTTTCCAGGGTGCTTTGCTTTCAAAATATTGGGCGTTGGCTGCGATGTCTCTCATCATCTGTGTGGTTTTTATGTTGACATAGCTTATTAAGCCTTCCCACTCTCCTTTGATTCCTCGGGCATCTTTGTAGTTTTCGATAAAGCCAATAATAAAATCAACTGGAGGGTCGTCTTTCAGCCAGGAAATGTTAGCCTTACGAAAAGAATCAGGGTCACCTGTCTCAAAATAGTCAATCATGTGCTGGAGAGTTATTTTCTGCTGTTCACCTGCATAAGGAATAGCAAGCTTGAGGTTCGAAATGACGTTGGAGAGTTCCTCGGCGTAAAGGCCAGGCTTGACAGCCTCATTACCTGCTCTCCAGACTAGTTCCCTTACCTTGCCGTCTTGTTTTATGACTTTTGAATTTAAGGGATATTTTTCCTTGAAATTCTTGAGGTCGGCCAAGGTGACATTTTCATAAAAATTATTGGCGCTGGCTGTGAGGATGTCCTGACCCGGGGCGGGAGTTTTGGCTGTGACTAGGGGTTCAAAGCTCGGGTCGAAAATGGTTTTTTCAAGTTTCCCGAGCTTTCCTTCGATGGTTTCACCTTCTTTGAGGTTGAAACTGGCTGCATTTTTCTGAGCTGAGTTGGCTGCTTTGAGAAATTGGTCAAAAGAACAGGAAGGGACAAATTTTGCTTTTGTGCGGGCGTTGTACTGGCAGTGGTTTACCCAGAAAAGCTTGGTGTAATCAAGGATTGCCTTAAAAGTTTCAGGGTTTATCCCCTCCTTGTGAGTGATTATTTCTTCCAGGATGTCCTTTATTTCCAGGGCATGCCTGTGACTCTGGTCATTATCGATGCGGTCTCCGGCAATAACGGCTTGAGTTAAATAGTAGGCCAATATTTTCTCGTTGAGGTCAAGGTCTTTAAACCCGTCAGCATACAACTGGGCAATGGCCGTAGTGCCCACCTGCTCTAAAAGATAGGGCTGGTCTTCTTCTGTTTTAACTTTGGATTTTTCACAGGAAACAAAAAAGGCTAAAAACAAAATCAATGCAAAAGATAGCGAATACCTATTCATTTTGTTCCTCCTTATCCAATTAGGATTATTTCTCATCTAATTTTATCTTTTGCTTTGCCTTTAATCAAATAATAAAAAAAGGACGTAAGCATTCCCAAAAACCTTTTCCATCACGGATTTGGAAATGCTTCCAAAAAGTAGCCTGTCCCTTTTTTTTGATTTTTTTCAAAGACCTAAGCGTCACTAATAATATGAACCAGTTCAGTGGGTTTACACCCTCTTCCAATTGTGATAAAAATAGAAACGCTTTAGTACAATCTTTTAAACGAAAGGCTAAATAAATGTGTGAATTAAGAGAAGTTTTTATTGTCGGGGCTACTCGAACAGCCGTAGGCAATTTTTTGGGGTCTTTGAAGAATTTCAAAGCTCCCGAGCTGGGCGGTTTTGCTATTAAAGAAGCTGTGAAGAGAGCCGGGATTTCAGGTGAAGATGTTGAAGAAGTGATTATGGGCAATGTTGTTTCAGGGGGCTTGGGCCAGGCCCCTGCCAAACAGGCAGCAGTGAAAGGTGGAATTCCCTATACTGTGAGCTGCTTTGCTGTAAACAAAGTGTGCGGCTCAGCTTTAAAGGCCGTAGCCCTGGCTGCTCAGTCCATCTGGCTTGAAGAGAAGGATATCATCGTTGCTGGGGGAATGGAAAGCATGAGCCAGGCACCCCATCTCCTCTGGGGAGCAAGGGAAGGCGTCAAATTTGGAGATATGAAGATAAAGGACTCCATGATACTTGATGGCCTTTGGTGTGCTTTTGATGACCAGCATATGGGCATGACAGGAGAGGTCGTTGCCGAAAAATTTGGTGCTACTCGGCAGGAGCAAGACGAGTATGCTTTGAGCAGCCATCAGAAAGCTATCCAGGCTATCGAAAAAGGCTATTTCAAAGATGAAATCATTCCTGTGGAAATTCCCCAGAGAAAAGGTGATCCCATAATTTTCGCTGTGGATGAAGGTCCCCGGAAGGATACCACACTGGAAAAGTTGGCAAAACTCAGGCCTGTCTTTAAAAAGGATGGGACAGTTACGGCCGGAAATGCGTCTAGTCTAAATGATGGAGCAGCGGCGGTTGTTGTCGCTTCAGAGGATGCTGTGAAAGAGAAGAAACTTCAACCTCTGGCCCGGATTTTAGGCTCGACAACCAACCCTGTTGAGCCCTCTATGGTGATGTACGCTCCCAAGGGAGCCATCGAGAGATTGCTGGCCAATGTGGGCTGGAAGATTGAAGATGTTGGCCTCTTCGAGATAAACGAAGCCTTTTCTTCCCAGTTGGTTGTGTTGATTAAAGAGCTGGGCCTGGATAGAGAGAAAGTCAATGTCCATGGAGGAGCTGTAGCCTTGGGCCACCCGATCGGAGCTACAGGAGCCAGGATTTTAACGACCTTGATTTACGCTCTAAAACACAGAGGATTCAAGAAAGGCGTGGCCGCTCTCTGCTTGGGAGGAGGGGATGCTGTGGCCATGGCAGTGGAAATGGTATAAGTAAGGAGGGGTGATGACTATAAAAAAAATAGGAGTCGTTGGGGCTGGAACTATGGGTACAGGTATCGCCCAAGTTGCTGCCACTTCTGGATTTGAAATCATTCTGCATGATGTGGGAAAAGATTATCTCCAGCGTTCTTTGAAGATAATAGATAAGAGTCTGGCCAAGCTTTCGGAGAAAGGAAAAATCGAAGAAGACAAGGAAAAAATATTGTCTCGAATAAAGACCACTACGAGCCTTTCAGATTTAAAAGGGGTGGACTTTGCTGTGGAGGCAGCCTTCGAAGATTTTGAGGTGAAGAAGAAAATACTCTTAGAGCTTGATAAACTGCTTGCGCCTTCGGTCATCCTGACATCTAATACCTCATCCATTTCCATAACCCGTCTTGGAGCTTTGACCGGTCGTCCCTCCCAATTTATGGGCATGCATTTCATGAATCCCGTGCCCTTGATGGCATTGGTGGAGTTGATCAAAGGGATGGCAACTTCCCAGGAGACATTCGACGAGGTGAAAAGCCTTGCCGAGAAGATGGGAAAGGTTCCTGTAGAGGCTAATGATTTCCCGGGATTTATCTCAAACCGAATTTTGATCCCCATGATCAATGAAGCTGTTTATGCCTTGATGGAGGGAGTAGGCTCAGTAGAAGCCATTGATACAGTGTTGAAGCTGGGCATGAATCATCCCCTGGGACCCTTGGCCCTGGCTGATCTTATAGGGCTGGATGTCTGTCTTGATATCATGGAAGTCCTCCATGAGGGCTTTAAGGATCCGAAATACAGACCCTGTCCGTTGCTGAGAAAAATGGTAGATGCTGGCTACCTTGGCCGCAAAGCAGGAAAAGGATTCTATGACTACAGCAAATAACCTCTGATGTTAATAGCTTAAAAATAGGAAGAACTATTTAATAATCTTTGAATATAAGTTAAAATTAAAGCATAAAAAATATAGATATTTATAAAGTTGACAAGAACCCACTTGGCTGGGGGAGGATAAAATGAAAGAAGAGGAAATCGAACAAAAACAACGCTCGAGGGATAGAGCAATTGAGGCCGCGCTTTCTCAAATAGAGAAACAATTTGGCAAAGGAGCGGTGATGAAGCTCGGGCAAAAAGCTGCAGCAGTTAAGGTGCCTGTAATCCCCACCGGCTCCATATCTTTTGATTTGAGCTTAGGAATAGGCGGATTTCCCCGGGGAAGGGTTGTCGAGGTCTTTGGTCCTGAGGCTACAGGAAAAACAACCTTAGCAATTCATGTCATTGCCGAGGCTCAGAAACAGGGCGGCCAGGCTGCCTTTATTGACGCTGAACATGCCTTAGATCCGAGTTACGCAGCCAGTATAGGTGTGGATATAGACAGTCTCCTCATCTCTCAACCGGATTATGGAGAGCAGGCTTTGGAGATTGCCGAGGTTCTTGTCCGCAGTGGGGCCGTGGATGTCATCGTCGTCGACTCCGTGGCTGCCCTGGTGCCCAAGGCAGAGCTTGAAGGAGAGATGGGGGACGCCCATATGGGTCTTCAAGCACGTCTTATGTCCCAAGCTTTGAGAAAGCTGACTGCCATAGTCAGCCGCTCAAAAACATGCTTTATCTTTGTTAACCAGATCAGAGAAAAAATCGGCTTTTTTCTGGGCAGTCCTGAGACAACCACGGGTGGAAGAGCCCTAAAGTTTTACTCTTCATTAAGGGTTGATATCAGGAGATTGGCCACGCTAAAAGAAGGAGAAAAAGTCATCGGCAACAGAGTGAAAGTGAAGATTGTTAAGAATAAAATGGCTCCTCCTTTCAGATTGGCTCAGTTTGATATTATCTATGGTGAGGGAATCTCGAAAGAAGGTGATTTGGTTGACTGCGGGGTAGATGCGGGACTGATTGAGAAAGCTGGAACCTGGTACTCTTATAAAGGAGAACGAATCGGGCAGGGAAGAGAGAGTGTCAAAAGGCTCTTGAAGGAGAACGAAGAGTTAGCCGCTCAGCTGGATATGGAGATTAGAAAGGAAGTCGGTCTTCTTCCGTCTGAAGAAGCTGCCGAGAAAGCTTCGGGAAAAGTCGCAGAAAAAGCCGCCGGGAAAGCTACCGAGGAAGCCGCTGAGACAGCTGTTGAGAAACGCGCCGAGAAACCCGCACTAAAATAATCTTTTTTGACAGTATCTAGGCGTTTTTAGAATTCTTTATCTTAATCCGGGATTTTTATATCAGGAAAAGAGCTCTTTAAGGATTTAAAGACCCCCGTAGCTATTTTCTCTTCAAAATCAACGACATCTTGTTTGGCTGGCTTCTTCTTTTCCCATTCTTTTAATTTCATCTCGGTTTCAGCAAAAACCTGATTTTCGATCTTGGAAAGCCTGCTCAGCACCCCTTCTCCGCCATAATGGATCAACCTGGATAGGCTCAGATACTGGTACAGGTGTCCTCTTTTATCTGGGTAGAGATAAGAAGCTAAGGCCCTTGAAAAGTCATTTAAAGGAGCAGTTTTATCTCCTGAAAGCACTTCCGGGATTGAGGCTGCATCCGCCCACAACGGCACCGCCACCGAGCAGACAGGTTGGCCGAGCAGGATCCACATGGTGGCGAGGTAGGCCTTTTTAGGGTCGGAGACGCCGTGAAAAAGAGCTACTGAGGCTGTGGAATTACGGTTGATTGTATCGTTTGTGTTGATGCACACGGGCGAGCTTGAGTCATAAACCTTGGGATCTTTAAGGGGAAAAGAGTTGAGTTTTTCGTTCACAAGGTCCCTGGCTGCTTCCTGGAGGATGAATTTGTAGTCGAGGCGCTCTTCAGCTGAGGCTGCTTGGAACAGCCTTGAAGCTCTTTCAAGCCGGATATAGCCTCCGCCGCCATTTTTCACCGGAGATGTGAAAGCATAATTTGTTCGGATGATATATCCTTGAGGAGCGACCTTCGGATCTTTGGTGTCAAATTTCTGAAAAGTCGAGTTGCTGGTTTCAAAGATGCAGGCATTTCCTTCAGCATCAATGATACCGAAATTTGCGCCAACATTTCGATTCCCGTTGGTGCGATTTAGAAGATTTTCAAAATCCAAAACATTGGCGCATTCTGAAAGAGCACGCTTCATGAAACGGCCGTTATTTATCATGCCGCTTGGTCCTTCAGAAAGATCTTCTGAAGCAGAATTCATTATGGCAAATCCTTCTGTATTAATTCCTGCCCACACATTTTCCACATTATTGTCCCTGGCATCTATTAATCCAATGAAGTCATATTTTTCTCCTTTGAAGAAGATCATTTTATTGTCCAGGCCAGATGTGTCTCGATTTTTCCACATCAAGGGTCGCCCGTCTCGAGTTACTTTTCCTGAGACCACAGCCACGGTACAGGGAAAGATTATTAGCTGTCCCAAGAAGAGAAAGACAGAGATGAATGTAAATAAATGTTTAAGGAATATAATCTTTGTTTTCATGAAACACCTCCGTTTTTCATTATAGCCAGTCCTGTTTGGCGCGAAGCAACTTCGTGTTTATTCTTTTTGTTATAATAAGACAGTGGCTCGGATTTCCATGCTTCGCTCACAAGGACTATTTAAATCATATAACTTTGCAAAAAGCCACTAATATAAACGCAATATATATTTTTACAATGTCATTGCGAGCCCTGAAAAGGCGCGGCAATCTCTTAAGATGAATTAACGAGATCGCCACGTCGCTTCGCTCCTCGCGATGACACTGGAATAATTGCGTTTGTATTAGTTTATTTCTGTATGCTGTTCTTCACGTAACGTGCAACATCCTCGTGCGTGGCAAACCATACGTTTTTGCAGGTGAATATACGTTGGATAAGTCCTTCGAGCATGATGATTCGGCTTCGATGACCGGTATATTTAGGATGCATGGTTAGAACAAAGAGGGTTCCTTCTTCATAGGCCTTTTCGAATTCAGCAGCCCAGATGGAAAGAACATCCAGAGGAGCAATATGGGGACGCACACTCGAGTATCTATCAAAGCCAAAATAGGGGTAATCGTCAAGAAGCCACTCTACTGGAAGCTCTACTATTCCTGTTGGCTTGCCCTCTTCAAGAAGTTCATAGGGTCGGTCATCAGCCATGAGGCTGCTGTCGTAGAGAAGGCCCAGCTCTCTTATGATTTTAAGGGTTGATTGGCTGAAATCCCAGGAAGGAGTCCTGATTCCTGTCGGGGCCTTTCCGGTGATTTTTTTAAGTGTCTCATAAGATTTTGTCATCAGCTCTCTCTCCGCTTTTTCAGAGAGAAGAGAATTTCTCTCGTGAATCCAGCCGTGGATTCCAATTTCGTGTCTCCCCTTGGCCACTATCGCTTCTATTTCCTCTGGATGGAGCAGGGCGGTTACAGCAGGCACAAAAAAGGTCGCCGGGATATTGTGTTTGTCGAGAAGAGCGAGGATTCTAGGAATGGCTGCTCGAGCAGCATACTCCCCTTGAGAAAAAATTCCAGGAGAAATTTGATTGTCTCTTAAAGCATTTGTTTCTGCATCAAAATCAAAAGAGAGGGCTACAGCCACTTTTGCTCCGTTCGGCCAACTGGGAGGAGTGAGGTCTTTTCCCGCTCTTACCTTTGCCACCTTGGATTTGATTTGCTCCAGGCTCCATTGCCAAGGTTTTTCCTCTTGACCTTCATTTGAGGGGAAAACGAGAAACGAGGTCAAAAAAAACATCAGAAAAGCAATGATGAAATACTTTTTTTTCATGATGTCCCTCCTCAGTTTAAGTTTTTCTTTTCTTTTTCAAGCTCTTCAAGCTTCTTTTTGGCCTCCTCGAGTTTAGGGTCGAGTTCCAAAGCTTTTTTGTAGTAGCTTTGGGCTTTTTCCTTTTGTCCAGCTTCAAGATAAATATCTGCAATCTGTAGGGATTTGACCCATCAAATCCACAAATTGTTATATTATCAGGTTGTAGGGGCTTGATTCATCAAGTCCACCTTTTTTAATTTTCATAATTATCTGTTGGATTTTGATTTATCAAACCCACTAGCTGTTATGTTATCAGAATATGATAAGCAACAATCATAAAGCAAAGCCAAAGATGAGAAAAAGAACAAGAGATAATCCTGCAGCCATTAAAGCATAGGGAAGTTGTGTTCTCACATGGTCGATATGATCAGTCGCCGAAGCCATGGAAGAGATGATGGTTGTATCCGAAATAGGGGAACAGTGGTCTCCGAAGACTCCTCCTCCAAGAACAGCGCCGATGATTAAACCCGGGTGGAGACCTATGATATTGATCATGGGGACTGCGATGGGAATCATGATGGCAAAAGTTCCCCAGGAGGTACCAGTGGAAAAAGCGATGAAGCAGGAGACGAGAAAAATGACTGCTGGTATGATCCCAGGATTTAGAGAAGATTTGGCAGCTTGAGCGACAAAGGGGCCAGTGCCAAGAGCATCGCAGATGTCCCCGATGGCAAAAGCCAGGATCATCAAGCTTGCTAGAGGAATGAGGCCTCCCACTCCCTTCATGAAAATATCGGTAATCTCTTTCACCTTCATTATTCCTTGGGCTCTGTAAGCGACAGCACCGACTACGAGTCCTGCAATAACTGCCCAGAGGACAGAAGCTGAGCCTGACCCTTCCATTAAATTTCCTTTCCCGCTTATGAAAAGAACGACGGGCATCATAACCACCATGGTAACGACAGGAAGAATCATATTTAAAGCGCGGGGAGGAATCCCTTCTTTTGCTTCCAGCTGTACCACTTCTGCGGATATGAGGGGTTCAGCTCCGTCACGAAGAAGTTTGTTTTCCACTCTAACCCTATGTTCTGCTTTTTTCATGGGACCAAAGTCTTTTTCTGTTAATACAGTGATCAAAACTAGGAGTAATGCGAGGATCGCATAAAAGTTAAAGGGCATAGATGAAATCAAAACTCTAACAGGATTTTCGACTCCCTGGGTGGCAAGCAGGCCGATGACAAATGCCCCCCAGGCGTTTAAAGGGATGAGTATACATTTTGGCGCAGATGTCGAATCGAGAATATAGCTCAGCTTCTCCCGGGAAATTTTTAGCTTATCGAAGATGGGCCTTGTTACTGCTCCTGAGACAAGCACACATATGCTGGATTCAATAAAGATAATAAAACCCAGGAACCAGGCAAGGAAGCCTGCTGATTTTCTTGTCCTGACAATTCCTTTTCCGACGATCCAATTTATAAAGCCTTTCATACCTCCGGAATATTGGGTGAAAGTGATGATCGCTCCAATCATGGCGCTGAAGAGGACGACCCGTGTGTTATCCTCGTCTTTAAACACTGCGACAAGGGCACCGAGTGTTTGAACGAGGCCTGAGACTGGATTCCAGGAATGGATTATGGTCCACCCCAGCCAGATACCAAGAACTAGCGAGATGTAGACATGTTTTGTTTTAATCGCAAGGAAAATAGCAAGAAGAGGAGGGAGGATAGATAGCCAGCCGTATGTCTCCATGGCAGATTAGTATTAATAGAGACATATAACATCGAAAAAATGAGATGTCAAATTGTAGAGTCTGTTCTCTTGTAGGGGCCTAATTTATTGTACGGGCCTAATTCATATACCCTGCACTTTTATTAATATATTGTAGGGGCTTGATTCATCAAACCCACCTTATTGTTTTTCTTATAATTGTTTATTGGATTTTGATATTTTGTAGGGGCTTGATTTATCAAGCCCACGCTCTTGTCATTCATATTTTGTAGGGGCTTGATTTATCAAGCCCACCTTTGTGTTGCTCATATAATTTATTTTATACGGATATGATTTACCTAACGCACTTCCCAATAAAATCCGTGGATAATGAGAAAATAAACAAACAACTAATGTCTTTACTCTTGAGGCTGGATTTGTCAAATCTACCTCGTATTAATTTTTTTGTAGGGGCTTGATTTATCAAACCCGCAATTTAATTAAGGAGAAATGGCGATAAATATTCAAAAAAACCTTGTTCGTAATTCACTTCGCTTGAAAGGTTATGATTATTCTCAACCTGGTGCCTATTTCATAACGATATGTACAGAGAACAAAATTTGCTATTTAGGTAATATTGTTGATGGGATTACGATTTCATATCCAATCAGTGATGTCATT
>CAYUXD010000004.1:2832-29743 GCA_964448655.1 uncultured Eubacteriales bacterium | reverse complement strand
CCAGAGAAATACTCCCGTATAAAAGACAGCTTCAATTTTGAATACTTACCTCAAAGCTTTGGGGGTCAGCTGGCAGACTACTGTGCCGGAGTTTTCAACGGCTGCTGCCGTCTCTATCCCCAAAGCATAGATCTTTTCCGTAACCAGATCTGGTCAAAAATACTGAAGGAAAAAAATGAAGCGCTGGGATACGGAATAACAGAAATCCCCAAAAACTCAAAAAATAGAGTTTATCTTAAAGGAATCTTAGAGAAAATTTTTGCCGCTGAAGAAAAGAATTACCGTATTAGCCTGGACGCAAAGTTGAAATAAGACAAAGAGATATGGATTTATTTGAGCGCTCCATCCGCTTTCTGGCCGCCATAGTCTGGGGTCCTCAGACGGTTATCCTCCTCTTAGGAGTAGGATTTTTTCTAAGCATCCGCCTGCGCTTTGTCCAGATTCGCCGGCTGGGACTTTCCTTCCGCTTTGGTCTTGGGAAAAGAGATTTTGGGGAAACCGCAAAGGAGCGCAAGGGCGACATTACCCCTTTCCAGGCCTTGACTACTTCTCTGGCCTGCACGATTGGAAATGGAAATATTGCTGGAGTCTGCACGGCCATCGCCATGGGGGGTCCGGGAGCAGTTTTCTGGATGTGGCTCCTCGCCTTCTTCGGCATGGCTACAAAGCTGGTTGAAGCTGTCCTGGGACAGAAATTTAAGAGGATTGCTCCGGACGGCTCAGTAGAAGGTGGTCCTATGTACTACATAAGGGATGGATTGAAACTCCCCTGGCTGGCAGGCATATATGCTTTCTTTATGGGCTGTAAGCCCCTTTTTGCCACCACCTCCATCCAATCCAATTCCATAGCCCTGGCTTTAAAGACACAATTGGGATTCGAACCGTGGGTTACTGGCCTCGGCCTGGCTGTTCTAACCTGGCTGGTCATCATCGGAGGAATTAAATCCATAGCCAAGGTGACAGAATTCTTATCTCCCTTTATGGTCTTTCTCTATCTTTTTGGTGGCTTTTTTACCTTAATAGCCTTCGCCCCTCAGCTTCCCCACGCTTTCTACCTCATTTTCGTAGGGGCCTTCAAACCCTCAGCTGTGAGCGGAGGAGTGGCAGGTATGACAGTCGCCCGGGCTATCCGCTACGGCCTGGCCAGGGGCGCTTATTCCAACGAAGCTGGTACCGGAACAGCGGCTGTCTTTCATGCTGCGGCCCAAACCAGTGAACCAGTGCGGCAGGGATTAATCGCTTCTTTAGATGTTTTCATTGACACCATCATTATCTGTTCCCTTACAGCGTTTGCCGTTCTGGTGACCGGAGTCTGGAACACAGGAATCACCAGCACGGAGATGACTGCTGCTGCCTTCAACGCCGCTTTACCGAGATACGGAGGCCTCATCGTGGCTGCAAGTTCTCTTCTTTTCGGATATTCCAGTTTGATTACGGTTACTTACTATGGAGAAATTTCCTTTAAATATCTCTTGGGTGCCTGGATAAAACAACCATTCCGCTGGATTTTTTGCCTTGTCATTTTCCTCGGAGCTGTGTTAAAGGTCGAGGAGGCCTGGTCTATAGGTGATGTATTCAATGGAATGATGGCTTTTACTAACTTAATCGGCCTGGTAGGTCTGTCCGGACTGGCAGTTATGCTGGTAAAAAGCTATTTTAAAAAAATTGGACGCCTATAAAAATAAAAACTATTGATATAGCTTATCCCTTTGGCAGCATGTTCATCACAGGTCCGGATGTGATTAAGGCAGTCACCCAAGAAAATGTCATTGCAAGGAGCGCAGTTATATCTTCGTTGCGAGCCCAGCAAGGGCCGAACCAATCTCATAAAAAAATGAGATCGCCGCGTCGCTGCACTGGGGATTTGATTGACAGCTGATACTTCGCCCAAAGCAATTCGGGCTATCCGCGATGTTGACTAAAGGGACGAAATAAACTATTTTTCTTATTTAGGGCTTCCTCCAAAATAATTATGCTTCATGCAGGTCAAGATAAAGACATATAGGAAAAAAAGAAAAACTCGGCGCGTCCATCTTTTGTTGTTTATATTCCTCTCTTTCTCGCTATTCCTTATCCTGACTTTCCTTCATAAGAAAAAACCTGTGTTCGAAGAGAAAAAAGAGGCTCCTCAACAAGAGGTTTCTTTCGTCCTCCCGCCTCTGGAAGAAAAAAAAGAAGTCATCCGAAGAGGAATGACCCTGACAGATATTCTGAAGCCCTACAATCTTTCCGCTACTGAAATTCATGCACTGCTAAAAGAAGTAAAGCCGGTTTATAACCTGGCCAAAATAAAAGCTGGCCAAGAGCTGAGAATTTTTTCCTCTCCCCAGGGAGAGCTCTTTTCCTTTGAGTATGATATCGATGAGGAAAATTATCTTCATATCAAGAAAAAAGACGGCGCTTATAAAGCTGAAATAAAAAAAATTCCCTATGATATTAGGGTCAAGACGATATGGGGAATTATCGAGGAGAATCTCATCTTTGCCGTAAGAGATAAAAGCGAGGGGGTCATCCTGGCTCTTAACCTTGCTGATCTTTTTTCCTGGGATATCGATTTTTATGCTGACCTTCGCCGCGGCGACTCGTTCAAAATCATATTCGAGAAGAAATATCTTAACGGTGAATTTGTCGGCTACGAAAATATTCTGGCTGCAGAATTTGTCAATCAAGGCCAGAAATTCCTGGCTTTCCGCTACACTTACCCTGACACTAAAGACTCGGATTATTTCGATCTTGAGGGCGAGTCTTTAAGGAAAGAATTCCTGAAATCTCCGATAAGGTACAGCCGAATCACTTCCCGCTTCAGCCCCAGAAGGCTGCATCCGATTCGCAAGGTCTACCGCCCCCACTACGGAGTGGATTATGCGGCTAGTGTCGGGACCCCGGTCCAGGTGACTGCGGACGGAACCGTCACTTTTGCCGGGAGGAGCGGAGCTTCAGGCCGTATGATCAGAATCCGTCATAAAAACAGGTATGAAACCATGTACCTCCATCTTAGAAGTTACGCAGCAGGAATAAGAAAGGGGAAAAAAGTAAAGGGAGGGCAGGAAATCGGGTATGTGGGTACATCGGGTGAGTCGACCGGCCCCCATCTGGACTACAGAATCAAGAAGGACGGAAGATATATCAATCCCCTTCTCTTCAATCCCGAGCCCGTGAAACCCCTGAGAGCAGAGTTTCTGAATGATTTTAAGAAAAAAGCCGAGAGTTATTGCCTTTGTTTCGAGGCCCCTCTGATCGTAATATCATGCTTCAGTAATTCTTTTCCCCTATAACTCAGAATATATCAGAAAGCAGAGCTGCAGGTTTGCTAATTTTTTCTGGAGCCGCCGTGTGAGCCTCCGCTTCTGGAGCTGTTTCCTGAGCTTCTGCTGCCTGAGGAGCTTGTGCTCCGAGAGGAGCCAGAAGAAGATCCAGAGGAAGAAGAGGACGCTCGCGATCCCGAGGAAGAGCCACTTCCTGACGAAGAAAAACTCCCTCCGCGACCGACATAACCGCGGCTGTCCACATTCCTTGAAGACAGGCCCAGTTCCGGACAGCGGATTTCATTGGTTCTGCTGACATATTTAAGGGATACCCCTGCTTCGCGGGCCAATCCAACATCAGGATTCCAATCCCTGAAACGCAGAGAAGATGCAGTTTTGGTTGATTTTGAGAAGTTTGATATACTCTTTTCCACTTTGTAAAATGAAGCCTCTTTCTCGGGAGAAATGATTCTTGGCTTGCTTACTTTGAGTTTGGAATCAGGAAGCATCTTTTGAGTCTTAAGGCTCTCTGCTTTATCAGCGACGGGCTCCTTATTATTCTTCAATGAAGAAATTATATAATTTCTGAGAGAACCTCTGAAAGCATTCAGCTTGAAAGTATCTACTGCCTCTTGATAAGCGTTTTTAGAGGCTTTCTCAGAAAGGAATTCCTTCCTCGCCTGTGTGGGAATATCTCGAAGCTTTAGGACTTTATCCTGGATTCTTTTTGCGTTTAAATCTTGTTTTTTTACTATAACCATATGTTCGGGAATCTTGCGCAAGGAATCGATAACTCTCTTATCTCCTCTTTTTAAGGCAGCAATGACTTTCTTGTAGGCTCTCTCCATTTCCTTTGGCATTGTGTGGGTAGAATCTCCTTTCTTTTTCAACTGTTTTTTACTAATGACAGAAATCAATTCTTCCCTTTCTCCCGCACCCGAAATAACGCCAATCCCCCCGCCGTAGCCAAAATAATAAGGATTCCAGCCCCATAACGAGCTGGAACTCCAGAAGTAATAACCCATGTTGAGGTCCCAAATGGACCAGGACGGAGCAAAGGCAGAACCAGGCATCCAAATCCAGCCGTATTTTGTGCTCCAGATCCATTGGCCGAGGTGATAGGGAACCCATCCCCACTTCTCTTCAGCCACCCAGAAAAGATGATCGTTTATCTCTCTCCAATGTCCATAATAGTAAGGCTGCCAGCCTCCCCAGGGGTAATAATCGTTATAAAAGGGCCGCCAGACATAGCCGTAAAGATCGTGCCAAATCCATTCTCCATAAATATTCGAGTATTTTTCAGCAAAATAGACGACAGCCCTGGGATATCTATAGATAGGTTTGGGCAGAGGACTTATTCCCTCATGAATGTCTTCGAAATTTTCGTTCATATTCTCATTCCACAACCCAAAATCAACATCCTCCTTGTATTCTCCTACAAGAGCTTGGTGATCTTTGGTGATAGTTAGCTTCTCTAATTTTTTGACCTTTTTTTCGTTAATGTTTTGCTCATCGGGTCCGTAAACTACATAAGCCTTTCCCAGCTTGACTTGGATGTCGGTACTTTCATCCTCACTGACATCTATCATGGCCACTGTCCTGTGCTTTATTTTCACACCAGCGGTAGGAGTAATCACCTGGAAAATCTCAGGATAGCTAGACCTTTTATACATGACATAGATCTGGCCTTTATCAAGAACAAGATTGGTGAGTTTCTTAGATGAGCTGAGGCTCTGAGCCAGAATAGTCTCAATTTTTAATTCTGTTGCCACATCAAGCCTTATGATTGTTCCAGTGTCAAATTGAACCTCGCATCTTCTACTCTCAGTGGTCCTGATAATATCTCCGGGGGCAAGAGGCAAATTAAGGACAGCAACTTCACCCTGCCTCACCCCGACTCGCAGGACTACCGGGTCATTCCCATCATGCTTGACCTCGGTGTAGCTAATGTGACCGAAATAAATATCTGTTTCAGGCGAATTGACATATTTATAATCGGATTTGGAGTAAACGAAACAGGGGATAAAAAGGATTAAGACAAAAACTCCGAGAGAAACGAGTTTCTTGGGTTTCATGGTTTCCCTCCCTAAACAGGATCTTTTGCTGCACATTCTACATGAATCTTTTGCAATCTTTGTGCCAAGTAGTATTAGGTTAGAGTAGAGCTTTTAGGCTATTTTTTGTCCTCATTTACAGCCAGCTGTATCCAAATGGGGTCAGGTCTTGCTTTTTGCCTTTACTCATACAAATGCAGTTTATACTAATGCATTACATTGCGGGCAACCCGTCTTTTTATAAACAGGCTAAGAAACGTGGCAATCTCATCCTGAAGATAAGAGATGTCTATGTCGTTATCATCCTTGCAATTAAATTTTACTGCGTTTGTATGAGATTTTTGAGACAAGCAAAAAGCAAGACCTGACCCCTAATTCGTGACCCCTAATTCGGTAGGGGCAAAATAATGCAAGTTTTGCAAGCCTGACCCCACTTATTGTTGACTTTTGAGGAGTAAAAAATTAGAATGACTCTTCCCAAAAAAATACACCTTTAGAGGAGGTTTCAATGAAAATCACCCTTAGTGTCTTAAAAGCAGATATAGGCAGCATCGGCGGTCATATAACACCCAGCCAGGCCCTTCTTGATGAAGTCAAGAACTTCGTTAAGGAAAACGGCAAGAATCTAATTATTGATTTCCACACAAGTCATACTGGAGACGATATTGCCATTTTATGCACTCATGAGAGAGGAATCTCGGATGAAAAAATACACAAAATGGCCTGGGATGCTTTTATTGCCGGGACCGAGGTTGCCAAAAAACAAGGACTTTATGGGGCAGGACAGGATTTGTTGAAAGACGCTTTCAGCGGAAACATAAAAGGAATGGGCCCTGCTGTTGCCGAGATGGAATTTGAAGAACGGCCCAACGAGCCCTTCGTCTTTTTTGCCGCTGATAAAACTGACCCTGGTGCCTACAACCTTCCTTTCTACCTGGCCTTTGTTGATCCCATGTACTGCGCAGGACTGATCTTAAGCCCTAAAATGAGTGACGGGTTCACTTTCCGTATTATCGATGTCGGATACACTGAAAAGGATAAAATTGTTGAACTCAACGCTCCTGAAGAAATTTACGATATCGCAGCCTTACTCCGGGACAATGAAAGATATGTCGTCGAGAGCATCTACTCCCGGAGCGCTGGAAATCAGGCTGCAGCTATTTCCACAACCCGTCTCCACAATATTGCCGGAAAATATACTGGCAAAGATGATCCGGTGGCTTTATGCCGTGTTCAGGGAGAATTCCCCGCAACCGGAGAAGTGCTGGCTCCTTATCAAATCGGTCATTATGTAGCCGGCTTTATGAGAGGAAGCCACATCGGACCTCTCATGCCCTGTAAGCAGAACGCAACCATCTCCTTTTTTGACGGACCTCCGGTCGTCACAGGAGCAGCTTTTTGTGTCAAGGAAGGAAAGCTTACAGAACCTGCTGATGTCTTTGATCATCCTTACTGGGATCATGTGAGAGATCAGGTATCTGAAAAAGCAACTGCCATAAGACGGCAAGGTTTCTTTGGAGCAGCGATGCTTCCTTACAGCGAACTTGAATACGGAGGAATTGTCGAGAAGTTAGAAAAGCTGGAAAAGAAATTCAAGGTTCAAGATTAAAAAGCTCTGAAACTTTAATTCGCTCCAAACAGTCATATTTCTCGAAGGTCCTCAGCAATATAAATCTAATTAGAATCATCATGAAAAAATACAAGTACCCAATCCCCACAGTAGACATAATCATCGAAATCGAAAGAGAGAACGGACAGGAAGGAATTATCCTTATTAAAAGAAAAAATCCTCCTTATGGCTGGGCCCTGCCAGGAGGATTTGTTGACTACGGTGAATCCTTGGAGCAAGCAGCTGTTCGAGAAGCTAAGGAAGAAACATCTCTCGATATCAGGCTAAAAAGCCAGTTCCACACCTATTCGGACCCGAAGCGCGATCCCCGGAAGCATACAATTTCTACAGTATATGTGGCTGCGGCTCAGGGAAAGCCGAAAGCCCAGGATGATGCTCAGGATATCGGGATATTCACCAAGGAGGAAATCAATTTTCCTCTTGCTTTCGACCATCAAAAGGTACTGGCTGATTATTTCAAACAAAAAAATAAGAATATTTAAAACATATTGTGACCTTTATGCCCGCAATGACACATTCGATGTTATTGCCGTCCTCCCTTTGGTCGCTCGCAGTGACAAAGGAATAAAAAAGGGGAAAATACGATGCCAAAAATTAAAGAAAAAGAGAAAAAATCAGAAGAAGATTTAGGGCTAAAGGAAGTTCATAAAGTATGGGGACCAGTAGAAGCTGATGTAATTAAGAGTTTTCTCGAAAGCAACGGAATATCCTGCCTTCTTAGAGGAAAAGTGGTTCAATCTGTCCATCCTTTTTCCGCGGATGGCCTGGGGGAGATAAAAATTTTTGTCTCTAAGAAGGATTATGCCCTTGCCAAAAAGCTCCTTAAAGATAAATGAGGGAATAGCTCAGGCAATCAATAAATCATTTTTGATTCTATTATCAAAAAATGCGGGCTTGATAAATCAAGCCCCTACACAAGAAAAACCAAACGCATACAGAAGAAAAATCAAAACCGTTCAGTTTATTTATATAATAAAATAAGGTGGGCTTGATAAATCAAGCCCCTACAGAAGAAAATTCAAAACCCCGCATAAGAAGAATCAAACCCCTACATAAGAAAAACCAAACATCCACAGAACAAACAAAAAAATTCTCTATATAGTAGTAATCCAGAAATTCACACAATATATAGAAAACAAAAAAAATAAATGGCTTTTTTTTGAATTTTTTCCTTGACAACGGATAATATCTCCCCTATATTTTACAAAATGGGACGAAACGGGACAAAATGGGAAATTTTCTGCTAGGAAGCTACACAGTAAGGCTCGATAAAAGCGGCCGAATAAAAATACCAGAAAAATTCCGCATCGCTCTGGAAGAAGAATACGGAAAAGAAATATTCATAACTTCTCTAACCGATGAATCCGTCCAGGTTTACCCTCTCCCTGTCTGGGAAGAGTTGTCAGGTGTTTCCGAAGAGGCGGCTCTTCACCTCCAACCCACGGTGAGAAAATTCATGCTCCGAGTTAACAGAAAAGGAAACCAAATTCTTATCGACTCCAAAGGACGAATCTTGATCAGCCAGACTTTAAGAGAGAAGGCAAAGCTGGAAGATGAAGTTGAAGTTATCGGTCTCTCCAATCACTTAGAAATTTGGAACAAATATAGACTCGACGAAACACTCGAGGAGAAGCCTCTAACAAACGAAGATTTTGAAAAAATCGCAGAACTCATGCCCCGAGGAAAACCTAAATGAACGGAAACGGCCATCTCCCGGTTCTCTTAGACGAAGTTATGGATTACCTGGATATAAAAAGAGAAGGGATTTATGTGGACTGCACCCTTGGCCTCGGCGGGCATGCCCTCGAAATAGTTAAGAGAAATCCTAAGGCTTCTCTCATCGGCTTTGACATCGATGAAACGTCTCTTCTTAAGGCAAAAGAGAAGCTTGATCCATATGCAGACAGAGTGAAGCTTTATCATTCAGACTTCAGGTATATCCCAGATCTTAAAATCGAATTCTCTAAAATTAGGGGGATTTTGCTGGATTTAGGAATCTCTTCTTTTCAGCTTGATTCTCCAGAAAGGGGATTCAGTTTTAACCAAGACGGCCCTCTCGATATGAGGATGGACTTCCGGAACAAAATAACGGCTTATAAAATAATCAATAAATATTCAGAACACAGCCTCGCTCAAATTTTCCGGGAATACGGCGAGCTCAGACAGGCAAAAAGACTCAGCAAAGAAATTGTCTCAATAAGAAAATCCGAAAAAATCGAAACAACGACGCAGCTTCGCCGCATTGTCGAGCGAATCTGTGGCTGGAGGCCCCAGCCAGGAAAGATTCATCCAGCTGCCAAAGTCTTTCAAGCAATACGCATTGAAGTCAACCAGGAGTTAAAGAGCCTTTCCGGTTTTTTAGAAAGGATCACTCAAATAATTCCCAAAAAAGCCCACATCACCGCGATTTCCTTTCATTCCCTGGAAGACAGAATAATCAAGCGTACTTTTGCCCACCTTGCTACCTCAGAAAATTCCCATCCTTTCCTTAAAATTTTGACAAAAAAACCCGTCATTCCCTCCCAAGAGGAGATTGCCATCAATTTCAGATCAAGGTCAGCCAAGCTTAGAGCGGCTGAGAAAATTTAGATGGTAAGAAAAAAATACACCACAAAAGAGATAGTGCTTTTTGTATCCTGCACAATTATCGTTATTTTTATTCTAACTTTCTACATCTGGCATCAGATGGAATCCATCAGAATAGGTTATGAAATAGGCAAGCTCGAGGAGAAAGTTCTTACTCTGAAGAAAGAGGTTGATGAACTGGAAACAGAAAAATCTCACCTCCTGTCTCTTGACAGAGTTGAAAAAATTGCCAAAGAAGAACTGGATCTGGTCGAGCCCAAGAAAGAGCAGCTCGTCTACGATGAGTTTATTCCCTAACTTAAGAAAAAGAATTTATGAGCACCGTCCATCAGAAAAGAGCGCGAATAAGAATTATCGTTCTGGGCTTTTTCTTTATGATCTGGTTAGTCGGGCTCACAATTCGCCTTATTCAGCTCCAGATTTTTGAACACCCCCGCCTTAAAACAGAGGTTTTAGAACAAAATCAAAACAGGAATACTATCCATCCCAAAAGAGGAACGATTTACGACTGCATGGGCAATATTCTGGCCCGAAGCCTCCCGATCCAATCCGTCTTTTACTCTCCTTTCAAAGGCGAAACCTCTTATCTTCAGCTCGAAAAAATAAAGAAGCTTAAGAAAATTTTAGACCTATCCGAGAACGAGCTTCAGAATATATATAAAAGAATAGAAAAAAATTCTTCTTTTATCTGGATAAAAAGAAAAATTGACCCAGAAAAAGAAGAGAAAGTGAAGGAACTCTCCCTGAGCGGGATTTATTTTTTGGAGGAAAACAAGAGGTTCTACCCTCACGGAAAGCTCGCCGCCCATCTCCTGGGGAGAGTAAACATTGACGACATCGGTGCCAGCGGGATTGAGTACAAATATAATTCAGTATTAGAAGGAAAAAAGGGAGAACATCTTATCCTGAGAGACGCCAAAAAGAGAGAGTACCGCTTTGAGATTCTGAAAAAACCAGAAGCCGGCAAAGACTTAATCCTGACAATAGACGAAACCATACAGTATTACGCAGAAAAAGAGCTGGAAAGAGTTATGCTCAAAACCGGAGCTAACTGGGGAACAGTTATCATTTCTCAACCTGCAACAGGAGAAATCCTGGCTATGGCGAATTATCCAACCTGCGACCTTAATAATCCTCCTCCGATGCCGTCCTCACTCGATAGAAATAAAGCCATCCACCACAATTTCGAACCCGGTTCCACTTTTAAGATCGTCACGGCCTCGGCAGCCCTGGAAGCAAGAAAAGTAAACCTCACAGATTCCTTTGACTGCAGTAAAGGATTCATCCGGATCGCAGGGAAGACAATCCGAGACTATGAACTATTTGGAGTTCTCTCTTTTCCTGAAATCATCATCCATTCTTCCAATGTGGGGACAATTCAATTCAGCCAATCCATAGGAGAAGAAATTTTCTTCGAGACAATAAAAGCCTTTGGTTTCGGCGAAAAGACAGGAATTGACCTCCCCGCTGAAGAAAAGGGGCTTTTCAGACCGCTCGACAACTGGACCCAAATTTCCGCCGCCTCCCTTTCCATCGGCTACGAAATCTCAGTAACAGCAATCCAAATGCTCCAGGCGATAAACGTTATTGCCAACAAAGGTTTTATCACCAGCCCGAAGGTTGTCAAAAAAATCCTGAGTTCCCCTGACGAGGCGACAGAAGAGCCTTACAGGCGAAGAAGGATAATATCAGAAAGAACAGCTTTAGTATTAACCTCCATTCTTCAAAAGGCTGTCCAAAGAGGAACAGGGATAACCGCCCGAATTGAAGGCTATAAAGTTGCCGGGAAGACTGGAACAGCCCAGAAATTCGATCCTTCCATCGGAGGCTATTCCTCCACCGCTCATACTTCCTCTTTTGCCGGTTTTGTCCCTGCCGACAATCCCGCTCTCTCCATGATTGTGGTTATTGATGAACCCAAAGGTCCATATTCTGGAGGGGAAGTCGCCGCTCCTATCTTCCGGGAGATTGCCAGCCTGGTTCTCCGCTATCTTCGCATTCCCAAGCAAGAAGAGCATCCAAATACTATTATCGCCGAACGCCACTTGAGGCAGGTCGAAAGATGAAACTCAAAGACTTGCTCGAAGGAGTTCCGGGTGTGCGCTTTAACGGAAACGAGAAACAGGAAATTCAAGGAATTGCCTATTCTTCCAAGGAAGTTCAGCCGGGCTTTCTGTTTGCCGCTTTAAAAGGAGAGAAAAAAGACGGCTTTGAATTTATCGATGAGGCTCTCCTCAACGGTGCCGTGGCCTTCCTTTCAGAAAAACCCAAACCAAAAAATTTCGAGAAAACCTGGCTTCAAGCCTCTGACGCTCGAGAAGCACTCGCCTTATGCTCAGCCAATTTTTATTCTCAACCCTCCCAAAAAATGAAAGTTGTCGGCATCACAGGAACAAAAGGAAAAACCACAATCACCTACTTGCTCGAGGAAATACTAAAAAAATCTCATTTCCTTCCCGCGGTAATCGGGACAATCTCCTACCGAGGTCCCAGTATAAAAATCTCCGCCGAGAGAACCACTCCTGAAGCTCCTGATTTGCAGAGAATGCTGGCGAAAATGCTTGCTCAAGGAGTAACACACTGTTTGATTGAAGTCTCCTCCCATGCCTTAGACCTGCGAAGGGTCCTGGGCATAGGATTTGATATTGCCCTTTTCTCAAACTTAAGCGGTGACCATCTGGACTACCATCACACAATGGAAAAGTATTTCGAAGCCAAAAAAAAGCTTTTCTTCCCCAACCATAAAAAAAGAACGGCAGTAATCAACTCCGATGATCCATGGGGAAAAAAACTGATATCAGAGCTTCCCTCAGGAGTCGTAACCTATGGCCTCGAACCAGGCGCACAGGTAAGAGGCGAAAATTTCAAACTCACCAAAAAAGGAATAGAGCTTTCGGCTAAACACTCAGCAGGAACGTTCCCTGTTTCCTCGCCTCTTCTGGGTAAGCCTAACCTCTACAACATCCTGGCCTCGATTGCCGTGGCTCTAACGTTGAACATACCTGTATCAGCGATAAAAGAAGGCATAGCCTCACTTCAAGAGGTGCCAGGCAGGTTTGAGAAAATAAAAAATTCCCTCGGACTCCATATCTTTGTCGATTATGCCCATACTGACGATGCGCTCAAGAATTTACTGGAAACCGTTCGTGAGCTAAATCCCAGGCGCATCATTTTAATCTTCGGAGCAGGTGGAGACCGGGACAAAACGAAAAGACCAAGGATGGGAGAAGTTGCCGGAAACCTGGCTGACTGGACCATTCTCACCTCTGATAATCCCCGCTCAGAAGACCCCCTGGCTATAATCTCGGATATAGAAAAAGGTATCAAAAAAACCGGGACTAAGAATTATGAAATTCTGCCGGATAGAAAAGAAGCCATCGAGCATGCTCTCTCCCTTGGAGAAAAAGGAGATTACATCCTTGTTGCCGGAAAAGGACACGAAGACTACCAAATCATCAAGGATAAAGTCATTCCTTTCAAGGATGCCGATGTCATAAGAACCATTCTTGAAATAAAGGAGTCGGACTGAAATTGGTTAATCTCCTCTTGAACGAAACAGCAGAAAAAATGGGGGGGAAAATCCTTCAGGGGTCACGCTCTCTCTCGTTTCACAAATTCAACATAGATTCCCGTCTAACAGAGCCGGGTGAACTCTTTTTTGCTTTAGTTGCCGAACGGAACGGCCATGATTTTATCCCCGCAGCAGTCAGCAAAGGAGCTTCAGGTGCTGTTATTTCTCGTAAGATAACCATTCCCGACAAGAACATCGCTCTGATTCAGGTCAACGATACTCTCAAAGCCCTCCATAAACTCGCAGCCCAAGTTCTCTCCGAGCATCATGTCAAAGTAATCGGGATTACAGGAAGCATAGGAAAAACAACGACCAAAGAGTTCACCTGGCGGCTCCTTTCTCGAAATTTAAACGTCCTCAAGTCTGAAGGAAACTTTAACAACCAGTTGGGCGTTCCCCTTTCCCTTCTTAAACTGACGGATAAGCACGAGGTCGCGGTGCTGGAGATGGCCATGTCCGCTCCAGGTGAAATAAGAACTCTGACTCGGATTGCTCCCCCAGATATAGCTGTCATAACCAACATCAAACCTGTTCACCTCCAGTTTTTCAACTCAATAGAAGAGATCGCCCTAGCCAAAAAAGAGATTCTTGAAGGGGCCAAAAATGACGGAATAGCGGTCCTCAACGGAGATGACCTCCTGGTCAAGAAAATAGCAGAAGACTGGAAGGGCAAGAAGATCTTATTCGGTCTTTCTGCGGAATGTGAAGTTCGCGCCCGGAACATCCAAAAAACTGGCTGGGAAGGAATGGCTTTCGAGCTAAGATACGGAAACAGGGAGGAAAAAACAAGCCTTCCTTTCTTCTATGAAAGCCACCTCTACAATTTCCTGGCAGCTGCGGCCGCAGCCAAGGCTTTATCCGTCCCCTTCGAGGATCTTCTCCCTCAAATAATAACACTCAAGCTCATGCCTAATAGAGGTACCCTCGTTCGTTTGGGAAAAAACATCAGGCTTATAGATGATTCTTACAACTCAAACCCGGCAGCACTCGAATCAGCCTTGAAGGCGCTGGCTCATCTCCCTTCCAAGAGAAAAATTGCGGTCCTGGGCGATATGCTAGAGCTTGGAGAAAATGAGGTTGAATATCACATCCAGGCTGGAAGGCAAGTTGCGGAATCGGGATGGGACATCCTGGTAACAGTGGGTATCCTTAGCCAGCATATGGCTGAAGGAGCTCTTTCTTCAGGAATGCAAGCAGACCAAATTTTCTCTTTTAAAAGTTCAGAGGAGGCTGCAGAGGAAATATTACATCTCCTTCAAGAAGGGGATCTTATTCTGGTCAAGAGCTCAAGAAAAATAGAGATAGAAAAAATTGTCGAAAGATTAAAAAAGGAAAGGCAATAACGTGCTTTATTATCTTCTGGTTCCGCTGAGAGAATACTTCATCTTCTTCAACGTGTTCCGCTACATCACGGTAAGAACAGCCCTGGCCGGAATAACAGCCTTTCTTATTTGCCTTATTTTTAGTCCATGGGTTATCAAGATGCTGAAAAAATACCAGATAGGAGAGAAGATTAGCCCTGACGGACCCGAATCTCACTTAGAAAAAAAAGGAACTCCCTCGATGGGAGGAATTCTTATCATCGGGGCGACGATAATCCCTGTGTTTCTCTGGGGAGATCTGAGTAATACCTATGTGCGATTGGCAATGAGCACCATGCTTTTATTTGGTCTTCTCGGCTTCTGGGATGATTTCCTGAAAATCAAAAGGACAAAATCTAGAGGACTCATCATACGCCATAAGCTATTTTTTCAAATTGGCATATCCGCAGTCATCGGACTTATTCTTATTTATCTTGGTCTTACAGGGGAGTTCAGCCTTCATTTGAGCCTTCCTTTCTTTAAGAAATGGGTTCCTTATTTAGGCTGGTTTTATCTCCCCTGGATTATGCTTATTCTGGTGGCGTCAACAAATTCGGTTAACCTTGCTGATGGACTTGATGGACTGGCGATCGGTCTTACCTTCATCAGTTCCAGTGCCTTTATAGTTCTTTGCTATGTCGTGGGTCGCGCTGACTGGTCTGAATTCCTGAATATTGTCCGGGTGCCTCCTGCAGCCGAACTCACGGTTTTTGCGGGAGCTATGGCCGGAGCCTGCTTGGGCTTTCTCTGGTTTAACTGTCACCCCGCCCAAATTTTTATGGGAGACGCGGGAGCATTATCGTTGGGGGGAACCATCGGTGTCATCGCTATCCTGATAAAGCAGGAATTTCTTCTTTTCATGGTCGCTGGAGTCTTCATCCTGGAAGCACTTTCTGTTCTTCTTCAAATTTTTTACTTCAAGCTGACCGGAGGAAAAAGAATTTTCAAGATGGCTCCCCTCCATCATCACTTCGAGCTCATAGGATGGTCTGAGGAGAAGATCGTCATTCGGTTCTGGATCGCTGGCATCGTCTTTGCCCTCTTCAGCCTCACCGCCCTGAAACTGAGGTAATATGAATCTGGAAGGAAAAAGAGTTCTGGTCGTAGGCTTAGGCAGTACTGGCGAAGCTCTCTGCAGTTTTCTTCTCCATCACGGAGCTCAGGTGAAGGTCAGTGAAAAAAAGAAGCCGGAAGAAATGGGTCAAAAAATCTCGTCCTGGGAGCAAAAGGGCGTTACAGTGGAAGCCGGAAAGCACGATCAGAAATCCTTCATGGAAGCTGATTTGATCGTGCTCAGCCCAGGAGTTCCCTGGCTCCCCGAACTTGAAGCTGCCAGAGCGAATGGAGTAAAGATCATCTCTGAAATAGAGCTGGCTTACAAATTTTTAAAAGGAAAAATTGTGGGCATAACTGGATCGAACGGGAAATCCACTACAGCTACATTAACCCAAAAAATTCTGGAAGAAGGGGGACTCAAAACTTACCTTGCCGGCAATATAGGAACACCTTTAATAAGTTTTGTCGATAACAGCAAAGATGATCATATTTATGTTACAGAAATCTCAAGTTTTCAGCTTGAGCATATCGAAGAGTTCAGAGTCTCTGTCTCAGTTCTTCTCAACATCTCTCCAGATCACCTGGACTGGCATCCTTCCTTCGCAGATTATTACGAGGCAAAAAAGAAACTCATCGTCTCTCAGAGAGAGAACGATATAGCTATTCTCAATAGAGACGACCCGCTGGTCTGGGCGTTAAAAGAGGAAGGGAAATTTCAGGTTTATGCCTTCAGCCGAAACGGCAAAGTTTCCCCAGGATGTTTCCTTAACGGAGATTGGATCGTTCTCTCTAACAAGAAAGAGGAGAAGCTCATCAAAACTTCTGTAATTCCTCTTCTTGGAATCCACAACCAGGAGAACGTCATGGCCAGTGCTTTGGTGGGTCATATCCTGGGTATCCCGCCCTCCAGAATAATAAACCCGATCAAAAGCTTTCGAGGTCTTGCCCACAGACTGGAAAAAGTTACATCTATAAGAGGAGTTGATTTTTATGATGATTCCAAGGCCACAAACGTGGACGCTACCTCAAAATCTATCCAGAGCTTTGACCGCAGTATCATTCTAATCTTAGGAGGAAGGGATAAGGGAGGTGATTTTAAAAAATTAAGAAAACCTGTTAAAGAAAACGTAAAAAGGATCATCCTCCTTGGCGAGGCCAAGGAAAAAATAAGAACTGCCCTCAAGGGAATTGTCCCCGTGGAGACTGCCTCCTCTATCAAAGAAGCGGTGAGTCTCGGTTATTCTCGAGCAAAACCGCGAGAAGTGGTGCTTCTTGCGCCGGCCTGCACCAGCTTTGACATGTTTCAAAACTTTGAAGAAAGGGGCGAGGTTTTCAAGCGCGAAGTGCTATCCCTTGCCAAAGAGCTAAGGAAAGAGAGGCCATAAGAATTATGGAAATATTCAGACCTTACGGTTTCGACAAGCCTCTTTTCTTCACCACTCTTATCATGATCGCCATAGGGCTAATCATGGTTTACAGTTCATCAGCTATTTTAGCCAGTGAAACACATGAGAATTCTTTCCATTTCTTCATAAAGCAAAGCATTGCGGCTGGGATTGGAATAGTCCTTATTTTTCTGATGATGCCCATAAGAAAACCATTTTTCCAAAATTTTTACTTTGTCCATGGACTTCTCATCCTCTCTTTTGCTCTTTTGGTGCTCTGTTTACTCATGCCAGCTTTGGCCAATACAAACCGCTGGATCCAGCTCTTCGGCCTCAGGTTCCAGCCATCAGAACTGGCAAAAATCAGCCTGATTCTGTTTTTTGCCTCCTACTTTAACCGGAAAAAAGAAAAATTGAATGAATTTCAAACCCTTCTTTTCCCCCTGACAGTTCTTTTTCTGTTTATCCTCTTAATCATAAAGGAGCCTGATTATGGTACTGCCCTTCTCATCTTTATCATCTGCTCGATAATGCTCTTCATCGGAGGAGTGAAGTTCAAACACCTATGTTATTTGGGGATTCTATTTTTGGGTCTTTTTGCCTTTTATCTTTTCCAGGCTTCATACAGATTAGACAGAGTCTTCGCCTTTTTATCGCCCACAAAAGACCCTCAGGGCGCTGGATTCCAGAGTATCCAATCAAAGCTGGCAGTTGGCTCAGGAGGTTTCTTTGGCGTAAGTATCGGAGAAAGTATCCAGAAACTCTTCTTTCTTCCCTGTGCTCACACCGACTACATATATGCCATCCTGGGCGAAGAAATAGGCTTTATAGGAGCTGTATGCACCCTGCTTCTCTTTTTTGTTTTCTTCTGGAGAGGACTGGTGATTTCCCAAAGAGCGCCCAATTTCTTCTCTCAAATTGTCGCCGCAGGACTGACAATGGCCATCTTTTCTCAAGCTCTGCTGAACATAAGCATTGTCCTGGGCCTGGGTCCACCTACCGGCATCCCTCTTCCTCTGATCAGCTTCGGAAGGTCTTCTCTCATATGCACTCTTTTCAGCATAGGCATTCTTCTCAACATCTCGCAGAGAAGGGGTACCAGTCGAATAAGAAAAGATGGGTTTGATAAATCAAATCCCTACAAATAAAAAAAATGCAAACGCTTACAGATAACTAAAATGAAGGAGAAAAAAATCATCATAAGTGGCGGAGGAACTGCAGGCCATCTTTACCCGGCCTTAGCCGTGGGAGATAAATTAAAGGAAAAAGATCCTGCTCTTCGGTTGACTTTTATCGGGAGCAGGAGGGAAGTGGAAAAAAACATAATGAAACATTATCATGTGAATTTTATCGCTTTAAAAATCGAGGGAATTAGGGGAAGAGGCCTTAAAGCCGTAAAATCTCTTCTTCTCCTTCCTCTCTCCTTCCTGAAATCTTTCGTTATTCTCCTCCGCATAAGGCCCGGGCTGGTCATAGGGGCAGGAGGGTATAGTTCAGGACCCGTTGTGCTTCTTGCTTCTCTGATGAAAATCCCAACGCTTATCCTTGAACAGAATCTTTATCCCGGTTTCACCAACCGCCTTTTGATTCCCTGGGTGCGCCAAGCAGTGGTCTCTTTTAAAAGCTCTCTTCCCTCTTTCAAGGGAAAAGGAATATTTATAGGAAATCCTGTAAGAGAGGCATTTTACCATCTCTCTCCCAAGGAAAAGTCTGAAAAACTCACAGTCCTCATCTTCGGAGGAAGCCAGGGATCTCATTTCTTGAACAAGGCCATGATAGCCTCTCTTCCTCTTCTCAAAAAAGAAATAAAGAATTTAAGAATCTTCCATCAAACTGGAAAAAAAGATTATGAATGGGTCAAAAAAAATTACGCTCAAAACGGGTTTAAGGAAGTAACTGTCGCACCCTATTTTTTTGAAATGGCCGGTTATTTTCAAAAATCAGATTTAATCATAAGCCGAGCAGGTGCGACCACCATAGCCGAGCTTATCGCCTCTCAAAAAGCATCTTTGCTGATTCCTTTTTCTCAAGCTACGGACAACCATCAATTTTTTAATGCCAGAGAATTGGAAAAAATAAGGGGCGCTGAGATCATTCTTGAAAAGGAATTCACGCCCGAAATCTTTGCCGATGAAATTTTTTCTTTTCTGCGAAACAAGGAAAAGATAGCCCTAATGGAAAAAAACTTGGTTCCGCTGAAAACAGAAAAAGTGTCTGAGAAAATCTCGAATCTCTGTTTTAAACTCATGGAGGCTTAGCTAAAGGAGTGAACGAGTGGTAAAACGCGCTTACAAAAAGCTCAATAACATCCACATGGTCGGCATCGGAGGCACGGGCATGAGCGGTATCGCCGAGGTGCTCTTGAACTTGAATTACAATATCTCAGGGACAGATATCGAGGAAAGCGAAGTGACTCAGCGCCTCGCTCGCTTCGGAGCAAAGATATCTATCGGCCATAAAGCAGAAAAAGTAGAGGGGACTGATGTAGTTGTTATCTCTTCTGCCATAAAAAAAGACAATGTCGAAGTCGCAGAAGCAAGGCGCCGCAAAATACCCGTTATTCCCAGGGCAGAAATGCTGGCAGAGTTGATGCGGATGAAGTACGGAATTGCTGTAGCAGGATCCCACGGCAAAACATCCACAACCTCCATGATTGCTCAGGTCCTCGAATCGGGCGGCTTTGACCCGACCATTATCGTTGGCGGCCGTCTGAGCACAGTCGGCGCCCACGGAAAACTGGGAGATGGGGATTTCATCGTAGCCGAAGCGGATGAAAGCGACCGGTCCTTCCTGTATTTATCTCCTTTCATAGCTGTGCTCACCAACCTGGACGATGAACATTTAGATCAATACACAACAGTGGATGAAGTCAAAAAAGCCTTTATCAATTTTGCCAACAAAGTTCCGTTTTATTGCCCTATAGTCCTCTGCCTTGACGACTCAAACCTCAAAGATTTGATTCCAGCGCTTGATCGAAGAATAATTAGCTATGGATTCTCCCCCTACGCCGATATCTTTGCCAGATACAGACACTTTGATAAATTCTCGACCATTTCTACACTCTACTGGAAGGGCAAGGAATTGGGGAAACTGAGGCTCAACGTCCCCGGGAATCACAATATTTACAACGCAATGGCCGCAGTAGCCGTTGGGTTGGATTTAGATATCCCCCCGCGCCTTATTCTGCAGTCTCTGGAGAGCTATAAAGGCGCCGGCCGCCGTTTTGAATTAAAGAAAAAAGTCAATGATATTATGATCATCGATGACTATGCCCATCACCCAACAGAAATAATGGCCACCTTGGAGGCTGCCAGGAGAGGCTGGAAACGAAGGCGGGTTGTTGTTTTTCAACCTCATCGCTTCTCCCGCCTCTCTATTCTGATGAAAAGCTTTGCCGCAGCCTTCACCGACGCTGATGTTCTCATCACCACAGAAATATACGCGGCAGGAGAAAAACCCATTGCCGGAGTCTCCGGCAGAGCTCTTTTTCGGGAAATCGAGAAGTCCAGGCATAAAAATGTCTTTTTTGAACCTAATATGAAAAAAATCCCCCCTCTCGTGGGCAAAGTTGCTCAAAGCGGGGATTTGATTCTTGTCCTTGGAGCGGGAAACATTTACCAGATTATTCCGGATATTATAAAAACCCTGGAGGGAAGAGGATAACAGTGGCTTCTCACCTTAATCCGCCTTTGAAGACAAGAGCAGAGCCCTTCTTTTCCCAGCATATGCAGTTCCAGCGAGGCAAAGGGAAAACAAAAACAAGAAAAGTCCAGAAAAAAGCGAAGCTCAAATTCAGGCATATCTTTTTCTATCTCCTTCTTATAGGCGGAATTTTCTATTCCGTCCAGAAATCTTACCTTTTCCTGATTTCATGGGATAATCTGAAAATAAAAGATATGATAATCGTTTGCCGCAACCCTGAGGTAAAACAGGAAATTCAACAAAATTTAGAGAATATAAACTTGGGAAATATTCTTCTTTTCGATATCGAGCATCTCCAGGAGGCGCTGGCAGCTCACAGATGGGTTAAAGAGGTCCGTATAAGGAAAATTTTACCCTCTACTCTAAAGATCGAAATAAAAGATAGAACGCCCCTCGCTCTGTTGAAAAGAGAAAACCTTTATCTTATTGACGAAGAAGGTATTCATCTCGAGAGAATCGAGTCAAGAGAAAAATTAGATCTTCCCCTTCTCGTCGATTCGAATAATTTTCAAAAAGACTATAAGGAAAAATTAGAATTAGCCTGGGAATGTCTTCGCAGCTTATCTCCTTCGGAAAAAGAGCAGCTTGAGGTTCTGGACCTGAGTGAATACGAAAATATTACTGTTCAACTTAAAAAGAAAAAGACAAAGCTCATTCTTGGCAATGATCAGTTTTCCCAGAAGCTCAAAGCGTTTCAAAAATACAGCGCTAGATTAGGAAAGTTCGGAAGCCTCGAATATGCTGACCTCCGCTTCCCTGATCGGTTCATCATCAAACCCACGAAGAATCCGTACCAGTCAGTCATTCCCGAGTCTAAGAGGGAGGCAAACTGATGCCTAAAAATAACTATATTGTCGGACTTGACATAGGAACAAAAAAAACTGCGGCTATTATCGGTGAAATCACAGAGGATAAAAAAATCGAGATTATAGGCATAGGGACAACCGACTCCAGAGGACTTAGAAAAGGAGTTGTGGTCAACCTGGAAGCCACGGTGAATGCGATCAAAAAGGCCCAGGAAGAGGCAGAGCTTATGGCAGGAGTCGAAATAGATTCGGCCTTTGTTGGAATTTCCGGCGCACATATAAAAAGTTTTAACAGCAGGGGAGTTATCGCAGTCTCGGGTAAAAACAAAGAGATCACCCCGGAAGACATCGAACGGGTTATCGACCAGTCCAAGGCTGTCTCCATCCCCCCTGATAGAGAAATCATCCATATTATTCCTCAAGAATTTGTGGTTGATGAGCAAGATGGAATAAAAGACCCACTCGGAATGAGCGGAATAAAACTCGAAGTCAACGTTCACATCGTAACCAGCGCGACGACTTCTGTTCAAAACCTGAAAACATGCATTGAAAGAGCCGGAATTGAAATCGAGCGAGTTGTTCTCAACCAGATTGCAGCGAGCAGCTCTACCCTTTCCCATGACGAGATGGAGCTTGGAGTAGGCATGATCGATATGGGAGGAGGAACAACAGAAGTAGCCATTTTTGAGCGAGGAAGCTTGTGGTACACATCCATAATCCCGATCGGAGGAGATAATTTCACCAATGACATCGCAGTCGGACTCCGGACACCAATCCCTGAAGCAGAAAAGATAAAGAAGAAATTTGGCTGCGTATCCAGTCCCATGTTGGACGAGCAGGATACTATCGAAGTCCCCTCAGTAGGCAGAGGGAAAAAGCCTCGTATACTATCCAGGCAGTTATTAGCTGATATCATTCAACCCCGAGCAGAGGAAATCTTCCGTTTGGTCGATAATGATATTAAAAGGATGGGATACGAGAAATCTCTAAATTCTGGAATAGTCCTCACAGGCGGAACAGCGCTGCTGGAAGGACTGGAGGAAGTCGCAGAGGAAATTTTTGATTTGCCTGTGCGGCGCGGCGATCCAAGCGGCATAGGAGGGCTGGCAGAAAGAGTCAACACCCCAGATTATGCCACATCGGTTGGTCTTATCCTGTTCGGGTATGACCAGTGGAAAGAAAAAACCCTATCTAAGGATAGAAAAAGAAGTCTTTGGGTCAAATTTAAGGATTGGCTCAAAGAGGCATAGGAGGTAAGAATGAGTGAAGAAATAAAAAGTAAATTAAAATTTCGTTTAGTAGAAGAAGGCGATGGGGCCAAAATAAAAGTTGTTGGGATAGGTGGAGGCGGTGGAAATGCAATAAACAGGATGATTGAAGCAGGGATCGAAGGAGTGAAATTTATCACAGTCAATACAGACCTTCAAGCTCTCAACGGCACCAAGGCAAGGACTAAGGTCCAGATCGGAGGGCAGCTTACAAAAGGCCTGGGGTCCGGCGGAAGGCCGGATGTCGGAAAACAAGCAGCCATGGAAGATACGGAAAAATTAGTCAGTGTCCTTGAAGATTCAGATATGGTCTTTCTGACCGCTGGCTTAGGAGGAGGCACAGGGACAGGAGCGACTCCGATCCTGGCAAACCTCGCCTCAGAAATGGACATCCTGGCGATTGCCATCGTGACCCTGCCCTTTCAGTTTGAGGGTAGAATCAGAGCTAAGCAAGCAGAAGAAGGCCTGGCCGAGTTAAAAACTGCTGTTGACACGGTTATTTCCATACCGAATGAAAGGCTGCTCGAGACAGTTACCCTGGATACTTCTATCCAGGATGCCTTCAAAATGGCCGACGACATCTTACGACAGGCAGCCCAGGGAATTTCTGATCTCATTACCAAGCCAGGACTGATCAATCTGGACTTTGCTGATGTCAAATCAATCATGAAAGGCATGGGTATGGCCTTCATGGGGACAGGATTAGCATCCGGCGAAAACAGAGCCGTGGATGCTGCCCAAAAAGCAATATCAAGTCCCCTTCTGGTTGATACCTCGATCGAGGGAGCTCAAGGAGTCCTGATCAATATTACGGGCGGCAAAGATCTCACCCTGCACGAAGTCTCTAAAGCCTCGCAGCTTATCCACAGCCAGGCTCATCCAGAAGCCAATATCATTTTTGGCACGGTAATCGACGAAAGTATGAAAGAAATGGCTAAAGTTACTGTCATCGCCACAGGTTTCGGGCTGGCACCGCGGAGGGAAATTACACCTCAACCAGACCTCTCTTCCGTTGCCCAGGAAGCTCCTCACCCTAAGGCGCAGAGTGATACACCTCCTTATTTATTCGAGCCAAAAGGAAGCGAGGTTCTCTGGAACAGGCCGGCTTGGGAAAAGCAATGGGAACCTTATGAGACGCCCTCTTTCATCAGAAAAAACAAACAAACCACTATGAGGAAAATCCCTCGTGAAGTCAGCTGATCTTGCAGTTGTAAACTGCAAGCAACTTCTTACCTGCAGGGGGCAGATACCTAAGAGAACTGTCGCCCTGCAAGATGTCGGGCTTCTGGAGAATGCCTGCATTGCTTCTTATAAAGGAAAGATTATTTTTTTGGGAGAGGAGAAAAAATTCAAAAAAGAAGTTCGATTGGAAGAAGATGGCACTTGTATCGATGGAACTGGTCTGGTCGCACTTCCGGGCTTTGTTGACTCTCACACACACCTCCCTTTTGCTGGAACAAGGGAGGAAGAATTTGTTCTCCGTCTTAAAGGCTACTCGTATCAGGAGTTGGCAAAAAAAGGCTTAGGAATTCAGACAACAGTAAAGGCAACCCGTCAAGCTTCCAAGAAGGATCTCCTCTCCCTCTCTCTTAATCGCCTCGACCGTATGCTTCTCTTGGGAACTACAACTGCCGAAGCCAAGAGCGGCTACGGCTTGAACCTTAAAGACGAAATAAAACAGCTTGAAACGCTCGAAGAGCTTCGAGGACGCCATCCCATCGATATCGTCCCCACTTTTATGGGCGCCCATGAAATCCCAGAAGAATACAGGTCTCGAAAAAACGATTACATCGACCTTCTCATCCAAAAAATCCTTCCCGAAGTCAAAGAAAAAAATCTGGCCGAGTTCTTTGACGTCTTCTGTGAGGAGGGAATTTTCTCCCTTGAGGAGACAAGAAAACTGGTTAGAGCTGCCAAAGCTGCTGGGTTTAAGATCAAAATCCATGCAGATGAATTCTCACCCTTGGGAGGAGCGAAGCTGGCGGCAGAGGAGGAAGCTACATCTGCTGACCATCTCATCAACATAACCGAGGAAGGAATCAAGGAACTCGCCCGAAGCCAAACAGCGGCTACCCTGCTCCCTGCGGTCTCCTTCTTCCTCATGCATGAGAAAAAAGCGCCCGCGCGAAAACTCATCGAAGAAGGCGCCATCGTCGCTATAGCTTCGGATTTTAATCCCGGAAGCTCGATGACAGAATCCATGCTTTTTGTCCTCCAGCTTGCTGTTTTCACCCTGAAGATGAGCATAGAAGAAGCCATCAATGCCGCGACAGCAAATGCTGCCTATGCTCTGGCAAAGCATGAGCAGGTAGGAAGTCTTGAAGCCGGGAAAAAAATGGATGTTGTTTTATGGGATGTTCCCAATTATCCCACCCTTGTCTATCACTTGGGCATTAATCCTTTAAAATATGTCATAAAGAACGGAAAGATTGTGGCTAAGGATGGGGCAATTGTGGTTCAAGAGGGAAAAGTTTGAAAGAAGAATTGAACCTCCTTCTCCTTAACCTCCTTCATATACTTAGTTGGGGTCAGGCCTTTCTTTTGGAGAGAAAAACTTATCAACCTCTGATTTTTCAAGCTTCATTTTGATAAGGGCTGACCCCACTATCCTATTTTCTCTTCTTTTTTTCCCTTACAGCCTCATCTGCATATACTTATCAATGAGGAAGGCGAGGACAAACTTGAATTCAAATATAAGATATGATATGCAAATTATAGAAGATAGTAAATTAAAATATTTATAAAAAGTATCGTTCATGATTCCCATTGAGCATCTGGCAAGGTTAACATCTAAGATCTCAGCCCCATTCTTAGATCGGACACTCAAAACTCTGTCCTCGAGTAAAAAAATTAATAACTTTTTAAGGAGATTAGAAACTAAACGTCTTCGCAAAATAGATAGGCCAAAAAGAATATTAATTATTCCTGATATCAATATTGGTGATGCAATTATTACCCAATCATTCATATCTCCATTAAAATTTTTTTTCAGACATGGAAATTAGTTATGCCTATCAACGCAAAGCTTGCCCTCTAATTAAAGCAAATCCTAATATTAATAGACATTTCCCGTTGTTCAGAAAGCTCGGCTATCCTTCTAAAAGAGATTGTGAAATTTTGAAAAACGTAATTGAAAGATATGATTTCGACTTAATCTTCAATTTTTGCCCCTATCTTTCCACTAACAATTTTAAATACGCCAATCCATCTGTTATTTATCCAATAAGATTTATAGCTAATATTATTTGGGATTACGCTTCAGAAAGCCGCAAGGCTCAGATTGCTTTTCAAATGTATAAATTCGCTAAAGAATTGATAAAGGAATTTCCTTCTAATATTAGACCCAAAACCAAACCAAAGACAAAATTTTCCGAAAATCATCTTTTCACAACTCAACAGCTTTGCAATAAAACAAGAAAAGCAATGGACAAATTAAACATAAATCCGCATGCGAAAAAGATTCTGTTTAATCCCGATACTGCCTCCCTTTACACATTAATTCCCTTTAAATTTCAATTAGAACTATTAAAAGCAATTTTATCACACAAAAAGCTAACCCTTCTTCTGAATTGTGGATTTATTTTTAAAGGCATCGAAAAAAAGCTTCTCAATGAAATTCCCTCATCTCTCAGGAAAAAAATTGTTGTCATTCCCAGGGATATTCCAATCGACGTCTATGCCGCCTTAATCGATAATTCTAATATGTTTATCTCTGGAGATACAGGCCCTTTACATACTGCTGCAGCAAAAAAAATTATTGTGAATTCTGATAACCATTTTAGAAATTCTACTGCCGTGATTGGAATATTTGCCTATCTTTTCCATTTAGAAATTAACTCCTTACTATATTCAACTGCTGCTTTTACAGCTTGTTTCTTCGTCAATCCCTCCTTGAGTCCTCTTGCTATATGCTTCCTCAAGATGGCATGCAGCATATCAATATTGCTCTTATTCTCTTTAATTGTCTTCTTTATAAGCTTTCTTTCTACTTCGTTAGATTGTTTAAGGACTAATTTCAAGTAGGGTTTCTCGACCACAGCCAAGTAACAGATCTTACATACAAAATTAAAGACTTCTCTCGTCGCTTCATTATATTTTCTGTCTCTCTCTTCCCCTTCGGGTAAACGATTAAGGATCTCCTTGGACATATTAGATTTCATATCTTCCCATAAGTCTCTTGAAAACTCTTCAAGGCTATAATCTACCTTACCCTCTGTCACCTGGGCTGGTGTAAAGTTCCGTTTCAT
>CAYUXD010000004.1:0-2816 GCA_964448655.1 uncultured Eubacteriales bacterium | reverse complement strand
AAAGCCTCCTTATATTTCAATCTCCATTGAAAAAGTCTTCCTCGCTCTTTAGAGATCGAAAGCGAAAAATCGCACCCTAAGGTGCAACCGACCCCCGTGTAAAATGCATTAACTAAAATATGCTGATCCTCCGTCATAATTCATAAACAAATCTTAAAACTAATTATTCCTCTTTATAAGGAGCTCGAATAGTTAGTACGGAAGTGGAGGCAATCCGTACTACCTTCTCAGCAACCGATCCAAAAAAGAAACGCCGCCAGCCGGAGGTGCCGTGAGTAGCAATAACAATAAGCTCGATATGTTCCCTTTTGGCAATGCGAGTGATTTCAACAGCTGGGTCTCCATGCGCAACAACAGCATGCACCTTCGGTCTCTTGGCAATCTTTTTATTAATTACTTCCTGAAGTGATTTTTCTGCGGAAGATCGGAGCTCTTTCTGATACAACGAAACATTGAAGCTTGGCCGACCTCGCGGAATTTCCACAAGAGGGGGCATTGGCGTGATAACATGAACGAGATATAGCTCAGAAGAGAAATGCAAAGCCAATTCTTTCGCTGTTTTAAACGCTTCATAGGATGGCTCACTAAAATCGGTTGGCCAAAGAATTTTCTTAAAGGTAATCATTTTCCTTCTTTCTTTTTTATATGAAGCTCTTATTCAAACCGTCCAGTGTAATGAACCTTGACTGTATCTCCTGTTTTTACTGTTTGTGTCATAGTAGACCTCCTTAAAAATAACTTTACCTCTATTACATAAATGAAACAGGGGATTTTGTTCTGAATTAAAGAAATTTAATTCTCATTGTTTATAATTATTACATATTATGAGTGGAGAAGCAAATTCTAAAATAAAATGCAATTTCTCAGGTCAAATTCAGCTGAGTTGTACTGAAATTATGATATAAGGATCGAAAAGATAATCTCCACATGGAAAACCGGAGTAATTTTTTATTTCTGAATTTTAACTAACTTACGGAGCATACTCCTGGCTGATTGGGAAGATTCTAGATAAAACCTGGCTTGAGACGGTCCGTAGCTTACTTTGATCGAATAAGCTGCCGCTGGTAACATTTTAAATAAATCTTCATCAGTCCAATCATCTCCCAAAGCAAGAATAAAATCCCACTTCTTCTCAGAAAGCCAAGGTATTACACCATTACCTTTGTTTATTCCAGAAACCCTCACCTCAATAACTTTATTGCCGTGCATCACCTGAAGATCAGTATTGGCCAGAAACTCATTTAAGTAATCAAATAATTCACTAGATCTGAGTTGACCTAATTCTGGATGAGCCTTTCGATAATGCCAGGCAATTCCATATTCTTTTTCTTCCACCAGAGAACCTGGAACGCGAAATTCATAAGTCTTGAGAATAGGCTTTAATTGTTCTTTCCAATCACCCGATAGACTCTTTTGCTTTCCCCAGTCATGACGAGCGTCTCTTTTAATCCAGGCACCATGTTCAGCAACCAGACCACAAGGGACCTTTCCCAGCCAGCGCTCTATTGTTGTCCGGTCCCGTCCGCTAACGATGACCAAGGTATTGTGAGGATTACTGCCAAGTGAAAAAAGAAGCCTAATTAATCCTATATCTGGTTTTGCCTGCTCAGGCTTTGTAGCAAAAGAAACTAATGTGCCATCATAGTCCAGAAATATAAGTCGATTCTTACTTCTTTTGAAATCAGATATGAGTTTTTTCTCCCATTCTGCATTAAGCTTTCGATGTTCACGTTGAGACTGAATTTTTTTAACATCTTTAATTCTCTCGACAAAACTTCTGGCCCAGTGCAACACATCATATTCAAAAAGCCGCTTTCTCATTAATTCCATCCCTCTCTCCTGTTCTTCTTCACTCATATTAAGAGCCTCAGTCAACGTTGAGGCAATGTCTTCTTTATTATTCACATTAACAAGTAAGGCTTCTCCCAGTTCAGAGGCAGCCCCAGCTGTCTCGCTGAGCACAAGAACACCCTTATTATCTTTTTTAGAAGTGACGTATTCTTTAGCAACCAAATTCATCCCATCGCGTAAGGGAGTAACGAGAGCAACATCGGCTATAGTATAGAGAGGCAAAAGTTTATTAAAAGGAAGAGAACGATACATATAATGAACAGGAATCCAACCTGGCATACTAAACCGGCCGTTAATTCTTCCGACCAGGGAATCAACTTCTTCCTTGAGAAGAGAGTAATGCTTAACTTTAGTCCTTGAGGGAACACACAACATGATATAAGTAAATCGGTTATGCCACCCGGGGTTTTTTTCTAAAAACAACTCAATGCCTTTTAATCGTTGAGGGATTCCTTTGGTATAATCCAAGCGATCAACAGAAAGAATGATCTTTCTCTTCTGTGTCCATATTTTTTCTTCAAGCTTTTTGATTTCTTTCTGTACTGAAGACTCTTCCAGAAGATTTTTCAAACCCAGGGAATCGATCCCCATGGGAAAATTCTCTACCTTCACAATTCTGTTGTCCACAGGGATAGCTCCAAACTCGTGTTCATATCCTAATAATAGCAACACGCTGTTTAAAAAGTGCTGAGCATATTCATAGGTATGAAAACCTATGAGGTCAGCTCCGAGGAAACCTTCGAGAATCTCTTCTCGCCACGGCAGTGTCCGAAATATCTCAGAAGAAGGAAAAGGGATATGCAGAAAAAAGCCAATTGAACTTTGAGGCAAACTTTTTCTGATAAGAGCAGGAAGAAGCATAAGATGATAATCATGAATCCAGAAGGTATCCTGCGGATCGGCTAAATCGAAAACCTTCTGAAAAAATTTTTGATTCACTCTTTTGTAAGCAATCCATTCTGACT
>CAYUXD010000003.1:21873-31312 GCA_964448655.1 uncultured Eubacteriales bacterium | reverse complement strand
GTCCGCAAGTTGAGAATGTCCTCTTTCTTACAAAAAAGGGGCCTGTCCCCATTTTCTCCGAAGAGAGGTGTTTTAGAACCATAGAGCAGATAAATATAGGTCGTGAATAAAGAGGATAAGTTGCAGATGGAAGAAGAAAGCATAAAAGACAAAAACGCGGAGCTCCCAGAGAAAGCTTACGAGCTTCTTTCCTGGGCTGGCAAAGGAGTAGATATTACAGTCAGAGATGATCAGCATGAATTTCCATGGCTTTTGGATTCTGTGAAGCTATGCCGAAAAAAAGGCGCTCGCTTTCGCCTGGTAGACTCAGGCAAGCTCGATCGCTTCCAGCTTGAGTGGCTTGCAGGAGCAGGAGCAGACCTTTACACTTCGGATGAAGCACGGGCCGAAGCGTCTGAACTGGAGCAGGTGAATAGAGCCTGCCAGAAAGGCGGGGCTTTCGTTGCTTATTTCCATCACGGGCCTTTGGAGTCCGAAGAAGAGTCAAGTTCCATTTCTTTTTTTGACCTCAAGGATATGGGTAGAAGTGGAATCTATTTTTATCTTTCCAACAGGGAAATGAAAAGAGAAATTTCGAAACTTAATGAATTGGCGCATGCTTGCCGAAAAGGGGGAAGCTGGCTTGTTTATTATCTTCATGGTTCGTTAGAAAATTCTCTTGAGGATCTGGCAAGAAATGAAACCTGGATTCATGTTACAGATCAGATATTTCAAGAACCTGAGGATCCGGCTCTTGTCTTGGATAAGGTAAGAGCTGCTGTTTCCTTAGGTGCAAAACTAATTCTTCATGTGGAAAAAGGATTAGACCTCTCCCTCCTTCGCGATGTTATAAAAACTCAGGTTTTTGTCCTTTTTAAATCTTCCCTCTTTGACTTCAAATCCCCTTTTAGAGCCTTGGAAAGGAAGACGAGGAAAAGAAAGCCAGATTTCCGTGCTTACTATCTTTATCCAGCCTTTCTGCTTTGAGGATACAAACCTCCCCTGTCATCTTTTTCTCTTTCAAAAGGAAAAGGTATTGGATATAATAGCTTTCCCAATCTTCTGCCAGCGAAAAATCCTGGAGGAAAAGTGGAGGAAAGACTCTTTTAAAAGAAATAAGTTATTGGCCACATAGAAAGTAAAGGATCGTAAGGATGGGCGAAAAAAAAAGAAAAAGCGATGTTCTCACCGCTGTAGAAAAGATTAGAGAAGTTGAAGAAAAAGCCCGAAGGATTATTCAAGACGCTCGAGAAAAGAAAGCTGCAAAAGTCATCCAGGACGCTTATGACGAGGCAAAAAAAATCAAGGAAAATAATTTAAACGAGGCCCGTAAAAAAGCTGAAGGGAAAAAGAAGGCCATAATCCAGACTGCTTCGAAGGAAGCAGAGAAAATAAGGAAAGAATCTGAGGAGGATGCGGCTCGTATGAGTCAAAAAGCTGAAACAGCCATGTCCGACACGGTTGCCAGGGTCGCAGAAAAAATAAAGCACTTTTTCGAGGGAGGAAAGCTTTAACTCATGGCCATAGCCGAAGTTCAGAAGGTCCAAATTCTTGCCAATGCTGGTGTGAAGATGGAGATTCTTTCCACTCTCCAGGAAGAAGGACTGGTTCAACTTGAAAGAGCAAACGTCGAAGAATTAGACCTCGAATCTTCCTTCCAAGAAGTTTCTCACCTTGAGCACCGTCTTCATCGGCTATCCTCTGCTCTGGCCTATCTTTCCCGCTGGGAGGAAAAGGGATTTGTGAGGAAACTCTTTGCTCAAAAGCCGCAAATCGACCGCCAGAAAAGAGAAGAAATTTTAGAATTTGATTGCCTTCCTGTTTTGGACAAGATTGAAAAACTCGAAGCTGAAAAAAACGAGTTGCTTTCAGGGATAAGATTTTTAGAGAAAGAAGAGGAGTTTCTCAATCCGCTTGCAGGCTTAGAATTACCTCTGAGGTCTTTGGAGCCGACTGATTCGACAGAAATACTCCTGGGTTCCCTGCCCCTTTCCCAGGAGGAAGCATTCAAGGAGTTGGCAGAGAAAGAAGCCATCTGGTTTGAAGTCATAAATCGCGGGAAAAGAATAATTTATCTTTTTCTTATTTATCCAGGGAGGGAAAAAGATTATTTTGAACAAATCCTTAAGGATTTGAACTTTGTCCATCTTTATTTTACCGAGAACATGCTGAACAAAGCGGATGAGAATGACAAAGTGAAAAATGTCATGGAGAAAATCCAGGGAGAAAAAGAGGAAAAAGAGAGAAAGCTTGCCAAACTGGAGAGAGAAGGTCAGAATCTCTTCATTCATCGTGCCAAGCTCATGCTATTTCATGATGTTCTTCTTAGTGAGCGGGGAAAAATATTCTCCTCTGGTCTTCTCGGCGAGACAGAACGTGTTTTTTATATGGAGGGGTGGATTCGCTCTTCGGATGCTGAAAAACTCAAATCAAAGCTTCGGCCTTACACCGATGCCATAGAGATTTATTCTCGAGCTCCTCTTCCTGAGGAAGAGCCACCAGTTATCCTGGAAAACCCGAAGCCGGGAAAGCCTTTTGAGCTGGTGACTAAACTCTACGGTCTTCCCCAGCGCGGCTCCTTTGATCCAACTCTTCCCATGGCTCCATTTTTTTTTCTCTTCGTGGGTTTGTGTGTAAGTGAGGCGGGCTATGGACTGCTCGTTGCGCTTCTTAGCTTGCTCTTAATCAAATTCGCAAAACCAAAAGGGGGCCCGCTTCAATTCTTAAAGCTTTTTACACTTTTAGGAGTCTCAACTGCTGTTCTTGGAGCTTTGATCGGCGGCTGGTTTGGTTTTCCTCTCCGCAGCCTGATGGTTTTGGACCCTCTCCAAGACCCGCTTTCTTTCTTGATTCTTGCTCTTGTTCTTGGCTTTGCTCAGGTCTGGTTTGGAACGCTCCTCAATATGATCAGCGGAATAAAGAACAAACTCTACCTTGAATCCATTTTTGCCCAGGGAGGATGGTTGCTGCTCTTGCCCACCCTGGTTTTTTATCTGCAAACCAAACGGTCCATCTGGGGGATTTTATCTCTTGCGGGTGCCGCCGGGATTGTTTTCTTTGGCTCTCCCAGTCGTAATCTCTTTGCCCGGTTTTTTGGCGGGCTGTACAGCCTCTACGGGATCTCGCGATATTTAGCCGATGTTCTTTCCTATTCACGCCTCCTGGCTCTGGGACTGGCAACGTCCGTAATTGCCATGGTAGTGAACACCCTCTGCCAGACAGCCCTTGGCATTCCCTGGGTTGGCTGGTTGTTAGCTGCTTTGATATTTATCGGCGGTCATTTGTTTAATTTAGGCATCAGCTTTTTGGGCGGATTTGTCCATTCCATGCGCCTTCAGTTTGTCGAGTTTTTCAGCAAATTCTTCAAATCTGGAGGCAAGCCTTTTAGTCCTTTTGAACTTGAAAGCAAGTTTGTTGAATTTATCTGAATAAATTTGTTAAATGAGAATGTGAGGAGGTGGCAGAAATGGAGTTGGGATTCACTTTAGCTGTTTTTGGAGGAGCTCTTGCCGTTGTCCTGGCTGGCATTGGTTCAGCTATTGGTGTTGGACTGGCCGGCCAAGCCTCAAGTGGAGTCATGAGTGAGGATCCAGAAAAATTTGGAAGCTATCTCTTGCTTGTGGCTCTTCCAGGCACTCAGGGCATTTATGGATTTTTAAGCGCCTTTTTGGTCATGTTAAACCTGGGCCTTGTGGGGGGTCCCTTGAAGTCTCCAACGATCTACCAGGGCTGGCAGATTCTTATTGCCTGTCTGCCTGTAGCCTTTGCCGGGCTGGTTTCAGGAATCCATCAGGGAAAAGTCTGTGCTTCCGGTGTTTATATGGTAGCCAAGCAGCCCAAGGACCTGATGAAACCGGTCGTAATGGCTGCTCTTGTGGAGACCTATGCAGTGCTTGGACTACTCATTACAATCCTTCTGCTCAACGGTATAAACCTTTAGGAGCTTCGAGAGGATCATGAGTTTAGAGAAAATCCTGGAGAAAATTATTGAAGATGCCCGGACCGAGGCAGATAAAATCATCCTTGAGAACAAGAAGAAAGCTGCGGAGATTAAAGAAAAAGCCCGAAACGAAGCTTCTGATTTAGCAGAAGCGCTGGTGAAAGAAGCGGAGAGGCAGGGCCACCTTGAAGCAAGCCGCACTATCACTCAGGCTCGTCTTGAGAAGAAAATCAATACCCTTTCGCGCAAAAAAGAGCTCATTGAAGAAGTTCTGGAAAAAGCTTTCCAGAAAGGAGCCAAGGGAAAAAAGGGACTTAAAAAGAAAATCATCATGAAAGAGGGCGAAAGAGAAGAGCCCTATGATGAGGAGAAATTAAAGGAAGAACTTCGCTCCAAACTTGAAAACGAAATATTAGAGGCCTTAAAAATATGAGGAAACCCTCCAGACTGAGTTATGCCTATGCTGTAGGCCGAGTGCGTGTGTTAGAGAATAAGTTAGTCGAGAGGGCAATTTTCAGCGAGGCTTCAGAGGAGAATGACTTTTCTTCAGCTATGAAGGTCATATTCGATGCAGGAAGTTTTTCAGAAGAAATGGTTCAAATAAGGGATTCGGATGAGTTGGATGAATACCTCGAAAAGGAAGAAAGAAATCTTTATCGTTTGCTGGAAGAGATTCTCCTTGAAGGAGATATCCTGACAATCTTTCTCGAAGAAAGCCGTCCTGAGAAAGCGATGTCGATTGCTGAGAGAACGGGTTATTCCTTTATCAAAGATTATATCAAGCATAAAATTGATTTAGGCAACATCAAGATTTTCTGCCGCGTGAAGTATTCAGGTCTTTCACGCCAAAAGTTTGAAAGCCTGATCTTAAATGGCGGTTGGCTGGATGAGAAAATTTTTCTCCAAAACTTTGATCTCTCTTTTGCCGAGATTGGAGAGAGACTGCGCGCCACTCCTTACCATGACCTCTGGACAAAAGCGGCCGATGCTCTCGAAGAACGGGAAACTTTTGTTGGGTTAGAACGCGGGATAGAAGACTTTCTTATGAACTACTTAAAGCGAGCAAAGTATATCGTGTTTGGACCTGAGCCAATCTTCAGCTACGGACTGGCAAAGAAAAGAGAACTGAGCTTGGTGAGGCTTCTTGGAGTTGGAAAAATCAACCAAATTCCTCCCCCCATTTTAAAAGAAAGGATAAGCGAGACCTATGTTTGATAAAGTCGCGGTTGTAGGAGAAGCTGACATCATCTTTGCCCTGAGAGCACTGGGAGTAAAGGTTTTTTCTCCTAAGAGTTTAGAGGAAGCCAGGAAAGTCATGGAGAGCTTAGCGAAGGAAAATTTCGCCCTTTGCTTTTTACACGAGAGCTTCCTGGAACCCCTAAAGGAAGAAAGAGAGGATTTAAGAGACAAATTTTGCCCTGTAGTTGTTGGATTCTCGGATTACAGAAAGGTCACAGATCAGCTGGAGCGAATGATGAGAGACGTGGCCATCAAAGCTACCGGATCGGATGCCCTGGTTAAAAGAAAGGAAGAAGATGAAAGAAGGTAAAATTATTCGTGTCGCAGGCCCTCTGGTCGTCGCTTCAGGCTGCCTGGGGGCGAAAATGTACGACATGGTTAAGATTGGAGAATTAGGACTTATTGGAGAAGTCATCGAACTAAAAGAAGACCTGGCATTTATCCAGGTCTACGAGGACACAACAGGCATCGGTCCGGAGGAACCAGTGTTTTTAACTGGAGAGCCCTTAAGTGTTGAATTAGGGCCGGGTTTGATAAGCTCCATTTATGATGGAATCCAGAGACCCTTAGATGTCATAAGGAGCAAAGAAGGAGACTTCGTCACACGCGGTATCGAATTGCCGCCCCTGGATCGGCGTAAAAAATGGAAATTCACTCCCCTGGTCACCAAGGGTCAGGAGGTCAAAGAGGGAGATTTTCTGGGCGAGGTGAAGGAAACGCCTCTTGTTAAACATAAAATCATGGTTCCTGCCGGCGCAGCCGGAAAAATCGTGGAGATCAAAAAGGGAAGCTTGTCTATAGAAGATGTGGTGGCTCAGATACAGTCCAAAAAAGAAGTAATAAAAGTAAAGATGTTCCAGACATGGTCGATCCGCAGATATAGGAGCGTTCATGAACGTCTTATGCCCGATGAGCCTCTGACTACCGGGCAGAGAGTTCTTGATACTCTCTTTCCCTTAGCGAAAGGTGGAACAGGCTGTGTGCCCGGTCCATTCGGCAGCGGCAAGACCGTTGTCCAGCACCAGCTTGCCAAATGGTCGGATGCTCAGATCATTGTCTTCGTTGCCTGTGGAGAGAGGGGGAACGAAACAGCTGACCTTCTTCTCAGCTTCCCTGAATTGGAAGATCCCCATACGGGCCGGCCTCTTTTAGAGCGGACAGTTATCATAGCCAATACCTCAAACATGCCGGTTGCGGCTCGAGAAGCATCTATTTATACCGGAATGAGCATCGCTGAATATTTCCGTGACATGGGTTATTCTGTGGCCCTCATGGCTGATTCTACAAGCCGCTGGGCAGAAGCTTTGAGGGAGATTTCAGGACGTATGGAAGAGATGCCAGGAGAGGAAGGTTATCCTGCCTATCTGGCAAGCCGCATTGCTGCATTTTATGAGCGGGCTGGAAAAGTTGTCTGTCTGGGCTCAGACAGGAGGTTAGGGGCCTTGAGTGTTATGGGTGCTGTTTCTCCTCCAGGAGGAGATTTATCCGATCCAGTTGTTCAAGCCACGCTCAAGGTGGTCAAAGTCTTCTGGGCATTGGATGACAGGCTGGCAAACATGAGGCACTTTCCAGCCATTAACTGGCTTTTAAGCTATTCTCTGTATGTAGAAAACATAAAGGATTACATGAATAGCAGCGTAGCCGAAGACTTTACCGACCTCAGGCAGGAAGCCATGCAGCTTCTCGAGGAGGAATCAGAGCTTCAAGAAATTGCCCGGCTTGTCGGCGTGGAATCCCTTTCAACCAAGGAAAGGCTTATCCTCGAGTCTGCACGATCGATCCGGGAAGACTTTCTCCATCAGAACGCCTTTCATCCGCAGGATACTTACACATCCTTGAGGAAGCAGTATTTGATGCTTCGAATAATTCTGCATTTTCACAATTCGGGCCTTAAAGCTCTTGAGGAAGAAAAAAGCCTGGAAGAGATTTTATCCCTTGGGGTCAGAGAGAAAATTTCAAAAATGAAATTCTTCCCGGAAGGAGAATCTGATCTTCTCGAAGTTTATATCGAGGTCGACAACGCCTTTAAAGAGCTGTTACAGAAGAAAGGAATGAGTGAGGAAAATGTATAAAGAATATTTGACTGTCTCCAACATTGCAGGACCGTTGGTCATCGTAGAGCGAATCAGGGATGTAAAATACGGAGAACTGGTAGAAATTGAAGCTGCGGGAGGATTTTTACGCCGGGGCACAGTGCTTGATATTTCCACAGAAAGAGCAATCGTTCAGGTTTTTGAAGGGACTATCGGCCTTGATGTGGATAAATCTCGGGTGAGGTTTTTAGGGCGTTCCCAGCAGCTTGGCGTTTCAGAAGAGATTACCGGTCGAATATTCGATGGCTCAGGAAGGCCCAAAGACCACGGCCCTCAAATAATTGCCAAGAAAATGCTCGATATCACCGGAAATCCCATAAACCCTGATGCCCGGGACTACCCTTCTGAGTTCATCCAGACTGGAATATCTTCTATCGACGGGATGAATCCCCTGGTCAGGGGGCAGAAACTTCCGCTGTTTTCAGGGAGCGGGCTGCCCCACGCCCGGATTGCTGCCCAGATTGCCCGTCAGGCAGCTGTGTTAGGAAAAGAAGAAAAATTTGCCGTTGTTTTTGGCGCAACGGGCATTACCTTTGAAGAGGCAAACTTTTTCATAGAGGATTTCCGTAACACAGGAGCATTAGAGAGAGCGGTGCTTTTTCTCAACTTAGCGAACGAGCCCACCATCGAGCGCATCGCCACACCGCGTTTAGCCTTAACATGTGCAGAGTATCTGGCATTTGATCTGGATATGCATGTTCTGGTTATCTTAATGGATATGACCTTCTATGCCGAGGCCCTTCGAGAAATCGCTGCGGCTCGAAAAGAAGTTCCAGGCCGAAGAGGATACCCGGGTTACCTCTATACAGACCTGGCTACTATATATGAGAGAGCAGGAAGAATTAAGGGCAAAAAGGGATCAATCACTCTCATCCCTATCCTCACCATGCCTGAGGATGACAAAACCCATCCTATTGCTGATTTGACGGGCTACATCACAGAAGGGCAGATTATGCTCAGTCGGGAAATTCATCGGAAGGGAATCTATCCTCCCATAGATGTGCTTCCCAGCCTTTCCCGGCTTAAGGATAAAGGGATTGGTGAAGGGAAAACACGAGAGGATCATGCCGATGTCCTCAACCAGCTTTTTGCCTGTTATGCTCGAGGAAAAGAAGCCAGGGAGCTGGCGTTGATCCTGGGAGAGGCAGCCCTCAATGATTTGGAGAAGCTGTATTTAGAGTTTGCTGACCATTACGAAGATGAGTTCGTAAGGCAGGGTGAGTTCGAATCTCGTTCTATCAACGACACACTGGAACTGGGCTGGAAACTTCTCCATACAATCCCGAGGGCAGAACTCAAGAGGATTCGTCCCGAATATTTAAAGAAATATTACCCTGAAAAGAAATGAGACTTGCCGTTAATCCGAATAGAATGGAGCTTCTCAGGCTCCGCAGGCGTCTTGTTCTGGCTGAGAGAGGGCATAAGCTTCTCAAGGACAAGCTTGAGCAGATTATGCGTCGTTTTCTGCAGCTTGTGCGCCAGCTTTATGATCTTCAGGAAGAAGTGAACTTGAAATTTAAAAAAGTCTTCCTTTCTTTTGTACTTGTCCGTTCCCGTAGCTCCCGTAAAGACCTGGAGAAGCTCATACCGGAAGGGAAATTGATTTTGGCAACAAAGAAAGAAAGGATCTTCAATCTTACTATCCCTCGATTTGAGATAGAGGAAAAAGAAGTCTCTGATTATGACTTTCTCAACACTGAAAGCGAGCTTGATATCGGCCTAAAGAAGACACAGGAGTTGCTCGAGGGTTTGATGGAGATGTCCCGGCTCTGGAAGGCGGTGGAGCTTTTGTCTCATGAGATTGAGGTCACACGCCGCCGGGTCAATGCTTTAGAGCATATTCTTATTCCCAGTATTAAAGAAACCATAAGTTATATTTCAAGCCGCCTGGAAGAGATGGAACGTTCCTATCAGGTCCAGCTCATGAGAGTTAAAGAGGTCGTCCGCCGCCATTAATTAAGGTTTTGTTCCTATCCTCACTTTTGGTTGTTTGAAGGATTTTGAATCGTTCAACCCGCCGATTCTTTTGTATGAAAAAAGGTGTGTTTGATAAATCAAACACCTACGCAAAAGCCATCAAGTCCCTGTATTGTATGGATTTGATTCTTGTATGAGTTTGATTCTTGTATGAGTTTGATTCATGTAGGGGCTTGATTCATGTAGGGGCTTGATTCATCAAGCCCACCTT
>CAYUXD010000003.1:15851-21773 GCA_964448655.1 uncultured Eubacteriales bacterium | reverse complement strand
TTGATTCATGTAGGGGCTTGATTCATGTAGGGGCTTGATTCATCAAGCCCACCTTTTAAAAATCGAGAATATTATTTTTTTCTCTACTCATAGAGTAGGTATTTCAGGCGCTTCTGCCGGAAGAGCTTTTCTTCTTCCTCTACTTGAGAAATGAATTTTTCATAGCTTATTTTTCCCTCGATATAATGGCTTAAAAGGTCGCTTCCGAAGATCATGTTGAGGTAGCGTGAATGGGCAGTGAGTTTATATTGCTGCTGATTTTTCATAGCCTTAATGATTTCATACGAAAATCGAAGAGAGAAGAATTTTTCTTTTTGTAAGATTCGGACTCGTATTCCATGGCATACTTTATTTTCATAAAGGGGGCGAAGAGCTATTCCGGGAAGAGAACGGGGAGTATAGTTTACAGCTTCAAGCTCAATCCCGAACTGTTCTCCTCCGTTTAATTTTTTAATCAGGAGTGAAGGATCAAGCCAGGGTGCTCCGAATTGAAGAAAAGGATGAGGTGTTCCCCTTCCTTCATTAAGCTTCACAGTTCCCAGCACGCTTGAGCCTGGATAAATAATGGCTGTCTCAGGCGTTGGCATATTGGGAGAGGGGGGGATCCAGGGAAGACCCGTATCTTCCCAGAAATAGTTTCTCCTCCAGCCTTGCATCCTGATCACATGGAGGTCAAGCTCTCTCGGTACCCATCCTTCGCCCTTCATCATCATCGCCAGCTCACCTGGAGTTAAACCGTATCTCACAGGGATAGGTAATGCTCCGATGAAAGATTCGTATTCGGGACGTAAAAGAGGACCCTCGATGATATCGCCTCCGGTTGGGTTGGGTCTGTCCAGAACATAGACCGGGATCTGAGCTTCCGCAGCCGCTTCGAGGACATATTTAAGGGTAGTGATGTAGGTGTAAAATCGGGTTCCCACATCTTGGATATCATAAACAAAAGCATCAATTCCTCGAGTTTGCTCTGGCGTCGGCTTTTTATTTTCTTCATAAAGGCTGTATATCATTATGTCTTTTAGCTGGCTGTCTTTTACTTCTGTTCCTGCTTCCACTGTTCCGGAGAACCCATGTTCCGGAGAAAAAATGGCTTGAATTTTCTGCCCTTTCTCCAGAAGAGCCTGGGCCAGAGACCTTCCTGGAGGGAGAACAGACGTGTGATTGATGACAAGCCCCAGTGATTTTCCCTGAAGTTCGGAAGAGAAATTTTTAACGAAAATTTCATTCCCGAGTTCCACTCGTCTTTCAGGTGCAAGGGAGATGTTTATCGGGAAAAAGAAAAAAAACAGGATTGTACTTATGAAAAAAATAGAAAGAACTCTCGCTATATTTCTTCTCCTTTGCGCTTCTCTATTTTTATTGAGATGTAACATTTGAAAGATACTGGCTCAGTCCCGTTTCTTTTACGATGCTTAAGGTCTTACTTCGTACGAGGCCTTTTTCTAATCGAAAGGACTCAAGGATCCGAATGATAGAAAAGGCGACTTCTGCGGTCTGCCCCGCCTCTTTACTTTTATCTTTGAGATAGTTTATGGCGTCAAACAAAACAGCGTTTGCTTCGCCGTATGAAATTGGCCTGCGGAGTCCATAAAGCTTTACCCATTGCGGATGGCTCAGGATGTCGTTGACATGGGATTGAACGAGGTATGTCGCCCGACCGATAAGCTTGAGATTACTCGGACTGACGTTGGTCATCGTGTTTCCGGTGACCTTTCCCAGACGCGCCATGACCCCTGTTGAATGAGCGTTAAGCAGGATTTTGAGGGCGATCCGCTGATTGATGCCCAGCGGGTCGTTTTTCCTATCGATGTTCACAACGATAAGGCAGTTTTTTCCTTCAGCTCCGAAATCAGGTATTTTCGGGACTAGTTTTGATATTTGCTTTGATGATTTGTCAGTGATGAGAATAACGGCCACGCTCGCCCCCCTGTTCGAGAAGAGGTCTATGAATTTTCGGAAATCAGAATTCTTCTTTCCAAGCTCACCCTCTTCAGGACTAATAAACACCGCAACTCCCAGGTCCCCCGGCGAGGGTCCTCGATTTTTCAGGTTGAAATCAGCGAAAGAAAAATCGTAGAGAAACTGCTGGTCGTTTCCTGCGTTTTTTAGGCTTTCCAGAGCAGCCATTTTTAAATAAGCGTCATCTATCTCCTCTTCAAAAGGCTTTCTGTAGAATTCGGGGGATAGTCCTTGGAACGGTCTTCCGAGAAATGCTTGCCAGGCATCCTGAAGATCGGCGGCGGGGGTCCAGACCTGAATCCAGCTTTTCCTTTTCGCTTCCTTGACCGTGTCCAGGGGAAAAAGGCGAAACGTTGGGCTTCTCTCAGTGCTGTCGATAAAGACTGTGATCAAGCCTTTTTGGGCAAAATAGGTAGAGAAATTATCTGTCATATAAGTAAGGGCTTCAAGCTGTGTGAATTTGGCTATGTCAGAAAGACTTGACTTGACCTGCTCCAGAATATAAGAAAATTCCTTTAGTTTGTCTTCAAGACGAAGCTCACTTTTGAATCCAAGGGCTGCCATCTCTTTTCTGGAGAGGAATTTTCTCAAGGAACGGTCAAGTGCTTGCTGCAGAATATTACCGACGACAAAAGTTTCGATTGTTGTAGCCTGCATCCGGGTTGAGCCGGTTATCGACTGCGGCCCTGTTGTGAGGTTTATTTTTGTGATTCCGGGTTCTTCAAGGACTTGGCGACTCCTATCGAAGGGACGAAGCTTTTCGTCAGGGTTGTTATAAATAAAATAGAGCTTCTTTTTAGTTTTTTCCGGGTCATAAGACCCGGCAGTTCTCCACTGGTCTAAGGCGGCTAAAATCGTTCCGATAACAGAAGAAGTCTCACCTCCTTCAGTCACACAGATGACCACATCCCCTTTCTCGACCTTTCTGTCCTCAAGCTGAAGACGTCCTATAAGCAGCAGGTCTTCAAATCCTTCAAGGGAACTGATAAGGGCTCGGTCTCCACCGGTCATCTCGCCGATGAGCTCGTTCTCGATGGAATCCCCAAGATGGCGTTTGATCTTTGACCATATCCTTCTCTTTTTTTTGGCTTTTTGCCAGAAAGGACGCCAGAAAGTGCTTTCCATCTGTTTGGCCAGACGGCCTGTGGCACCGCAGCCATAGATGTATATTCTTTGCTTGGAGAGGAGAGCTTGTTCTACCGCCTGAGCAGCTTGTTCCAGGGTATCTTTTTCTCTGGACAGTGCTTCAAGTTTTTCCACAATATCTTCATCTACAGAGAAAAGCATACGAAGGCCGCTCTCACAATCCTTCTGGATTCTTTCGCTTAAATCCCAGGTTTTTGGATGACGTTGTTCTGTAAGAAGTGTGTGAAGCTGAAATTGAGTTTTATTCTTGATATAATCTATGGATTCTGAAGAAGGGGCGATCCTCAGAAGATTAAGGATGCTGACTTTGGCCTTTGAGACTTCTTGCGTTTCTTGCTGGCAGATGGAAAAAGCCTGAAATCCCAGTAGCAGAGAAACCAGTGCGAGGAGAAAGACAAAGAAAACTGGGCGCGAGCTCATTTTAAGTCCTCCGTATGTATTCGGATATCATTCTGCAAATAGCTGCAGAAGATATTTAAATTATCTTAACCATATTGGTGGCTGTCATCAAGAATATCGCCTTGCTGCCAATCCTTAATCCACTCGCTCACACGGAAAATTTTCATTTTACCATCTGTTGTAGAGCAGATGACACGGTCAAGACCGGCATTGATAATCATTTTCTTGCATATATAACAGGGGAAAGCATTTATTGGTTTATTTTTTCCGAAAGCACTGCCGTAGATGTATATATCGCCTCCCAGGAGGCTGACTCCAGCTCGGGCAGCGTTGATGATAGCGTTTTGTTCTGCATGGACGCTTCGGCACAGCTCATAGCGCTGGCCGTGGGGTATTTTCAACTTGTCCCTGAGGCAGAAGCCGTGTTCGAAGCTGTCCTTGGTTTTCCTCGGTGCTCCAACGTATCCTGTGGAGATGATCTGGTCATCACGGATGATGATGGCTCCTATGGATCGACGCCAGCAGGTGCTGCGCCGTCCAACTTCTTCTGCTATCCCCAAATAGTATTCGTCCTTGGAAACTCTTTTCTTTTTCATAACAATTCCTCCAGTTTTCGGTGTAAATCTTTGAGGGAACCATCATTGATCACGAGGACATCTGCCATTTTCAGGCAGTTATGAAGCTGCTGTCCTTTGGCACGGTCTGTCATCTCTTCTGCCTCTTTTTTGATAAACTCCTGAAGAGTTGAGGCTGACTCCGCTCTTCCTCTCTGTTTCGCTCTCTCATATCTTAAATCCACAGGCGCATCAACGGCCAGGAGGATAAAGTTTTTTTGAGTTCTCAAGTATTCAATCTCTCTGGGGTTGCGAATGCTGTCTATTACGGATTTATCCTTGACCTTTTTCATAACAAGCCTGGCCAGGATATCATGGCCGCTCTTTTCTCTCAACTCGTTTCCCATTTTTATCAAGTTGTCCCTGGTCGCCTCTTTTCCTATTTTTTGGAGTTCTTCACGAATCAGGTCAGAGAGAGAGAAATAGGTGTAGCCTTTTTTTTCAAAGAAAGAAGCGACCTCTCCTTTTCCAGAGCAGTTTGTGCCTGTTAGACCGATAAGCCTCGCTTCTTTTTTCTTCATTCTTTTATCTGTCAGGAGTCTATTTACCCGGCTAAATCTTCTTCAGCTTTTTTCTTTTCTCTTTTTCTCCTTTTTTCTGAAAAGAAAGCAATCAGAATGCTCAAGCCGTAAAGGGCTAACATGGGGAAAGCGATGATACTTTGGGTGACCATGTCTGGAGTGGGAGTGATGACTGCAGCAATGATAAAAATAACCAGGACTGCATACTTGAAGTTTTTTACCATCCATCTGGAGGTAATAAGCCCCATACGGGAGAGGAAGAAAACGAGAGTGGGTAATTCAAAAACCAGAGCGATCCCCAGGAGCACCCGGAGAGCCAGGCTGAAATACTGTTTGACGGTAATGACAGGCCGAAAGTCAGCTCCCATACCTATGAAAAATCGGCAGGCCCAGGGGAAGACCACAAAGTAGCCGAAGACGCCTCCCAGGATAAAAAAGAAAGTTGTTAAAAAAACAAAGGGAATAACATATTTTTTTTCTTTCTGGTAGAGGCCAGGAGCAGTAAACAACCAGAATTGAAGAAAGATAAACGGTGAAGTGGCAAAAATTGCAGTCAGAAACGAGACCTTGATGTAGAGCATAAAAGGTTCGGTTAGAGCGGTGAAAGCTAATGTCTCTCCTTCAGGAAGGAACTTGGTGACCGGGAGAGCCAAGATTGCGAAGATTTCCTTACTGAAAAACCAGGCTGGGATGACAGCCACGATGATGGCAATGAAGGAGTAAAGTATCCTTTTTCTGAGATCTTCGAGATGTTCGAGGAAGGTCATACGGTCAGGGGACTTTTTTCCCTTCCTCATTTTCTTCAATATCCTTTTTAAACTCTTCCTTTATGTCTCTAAACTCGTCAACCTGGATCTCTTCTTCAATCTTTTCTTTGATTTCATCAGTTGTTTTCCTGAATTCCCGGATGGCTCTACCTATAGACCTTCCTACCTCGGGGAGTTTTTTGGGGCCAAAGATGAGAAGAGCAATGGCGAGAATGATGATTAATTCAGGAAGTCCTATGTTTCCGAACATTTTTTTCTTTTCTTTAGAGACATGAATGCTTATGGAAATATAGCCGTTCAACCGGATTAAGTCAAGTTAGCATCTTTTTTCCATAACTCAACAAGAACTTTACAAGACCCATAGGCTTTGGTAGTATTTGAGTGGATTGAAACAGGAATGAAGAGAAAGATTTTTTTACTATTTGCCTTGATCTTTGTGCTCGTCCTTGTTCCTGCTTGGAATGAGGACGTCTGGAGTCCATATTTTGAGAAAGTATCCTCCATTGTTTCCCTCAT
>CAYUXD010000003.1:14413-15841 GCA_964448655.1 uncultured Eubacteriales bacterium | reverse complement strand
CGGGATATTGACCAGGAGGAGCTTGCGTATTCCTCTATAAAAGGGATGCTTCAGACTTTGGACCCGCATTCGTATTTTCTCGATCCAAGTCATTTCTCTCGTTTGATAGAAGAACAGGTGGGGAAATATCACGGCCTGGGAATCTTAATCCAGAAGCAGGAAGAACGTTTGGTAGTAATCTCTCCCATCGAGGGAGGGCCTGCCTACAGGTTGGGCATTCAGGCTGGAGATATTATTTCTCATATCAGCGGCGAGAGCACAAAGCCAATCACGAGCTACGAAGCAATGCTGAGGTTAAGGGGCCCTAAGGGAACAAAGGTCAACATAACGATCGTCCGTGAGGGAATGGAAAGGCCTTTTGAGTTGACCATAGAGAGGGAGGAGATACCCCTTTACAGCGTTCCCTATTCCTTCATGCTTCAAGATGAGATTGGATACATTTTCATCCGGAATTTTGCTGGGACCACAACCAAGGAATTTGAAGAAAAAATGGAGTCGTTAGTCAAGCAAGGAATGAAGGAGCTCATTCTTGATATGAGGACGAACGGTGGCGGGACTTTTATTCAATCAATAGAGATTTCGGATGAATTTCTACCAAGAGGCACTCTTATTGTTTCAATGAAAGGGAAGAACAAGGAATACAATAAAGAATTCCGGGCTCTATACAACAATCAATATGAAAAGATTCCACTTGTAATACTGATAAATCGAGGAAGTGCCAGCGCTCCTGAAATCGTAAGCGGAGCCATAATGGATAACGACAGAGGTTATATCGTGGGCGAAACCTCCTTTGGAAAAGGGCTGGTTCAGACAGTTCATCCCCTTTCTCTAAATGCTGCGGTTGCCCTGACGACTGCAAAATATTTTACGCCGAGCGGCAGGTCAATCCAGAGAGATTATACTCATCTTGAAGATTATAGGTTCACCACAAGAGTTCCCGAAGGAGAAAGAGAAGTGAGGTATACTTCAAAAGGGAGAGAGGTCCTGGGCCAAGGAGGAATATCCCCTGATTATGAAGTGAAATTCTCTTTTCAGACTATTACAGCAGAGCTGCTGATTAAGGGAGCATTCTTCTCCTATGCTCAGAAGTTCACAAATAAAAATACTCCTCTGTCGAAAACAATCAGCTTTCCCCCAAAAAGCCAGACACTGGTAAAAGATTCTGGCAGAAAAAAAGTTAGCGGAAGAGATTTTATTGTCGGCTCTTTAGTTATAGAAGATTTCAAGAACTATCTTCGAGAAAGCAAAATTGATTATGACTCAAATCAATTTGAACAGGCTAAAGAAGAAATTAAAAGAGAACTGGAAAGAGAGATATTCTCTTCACTCTGGGGTATTGAAGAAGGGATAAAGGTTTATCGGAAAAGCGATCCTGTTGTTTTAAAAGCGATAGAAGTCCTGCCCGAAGCTTCAACCCTCATCGAAAAA
>CAYUXD010000003.1:1071-14313 GCA_964448655.1 uncultured Eubacteriales bacterium | reverse complement strand
TGTTGTTTTAAAAGCGATAGAAGTCCTGCCCGAAGCTTCAACCCTCATCGAAAAATAAAATGGGGCCAGGCCCCATTATTATTGTAGGGGCTTGATTCATCAAGCCCACATGCTTATTTGTATAATAAAAAAGGTGGGTTTGATAAATCAAACCCCTACAGAAAAAAAAGTAAACCAAACGCCTATTCCCTTTCTTCAAGACAATCTTGTGTTTAACACTCTTTAAAATATTGTTATAATGAAAAATCAATAATTGCAGGAAAAAAGAATAAAGTTTTAAAAAAGAAAAAAGGGAATAGGCCCCTTCAAAAAAGTATTTTCATAATGGCAGGTTAATAACTACAAGAAAATGGGGCCTGGCCCCATTATTACAGGCCCCATTATTATTGTAGGGGCTTGATTCATCAAGCCCACCTTCTTGATTTTACCAATCTATTTGTGATTAAAATTAAGAAAATGGGGCCTGGCCCCATTATTATTCTAAGGGGACTCGGTCTCATATCTTTCATTCATACCTTAAGCTTTCCACTGGATTGGCTGTAGCGGCTTTGATGGATTTGTAGCTTACAGTTACCACAGCAATAGCCAATGCGATCAAGGCCGCCAAGGCAAATATCCAGACTCCCATATTCGTCCGATAAGCGAAATCCTGCAGCCATTTAGACATCGCATAGTAAGCAACAGGCCAGGCGATAATATTGGCGATCAGAACCCATTTGATGAATTCCTTATTGAGCAGAATGACAATACCTGAGACTGGAGCTCCGAGGACTTTTCGGATGCCGATTTCCTTTGTTCGTTTCTCAGCCATGAAAGAGACCAGGCCAAACAAACCCAGACAGGATATCAATATGGCCAGGCCTGTGAAGTAATTAAAGAGGGTATCCATCCGTTGCTCAGTTCGGTAGAGCGTGCCATAAGCCTCGTCGAGAAAATGATATTCAAACGGTGAATCAGGGAAAAAAGTCTTCCATGTGCTTTCAATATTGGCCAAAGTGCTGGGGATATCTTCCGAATCAAGTTTAATAAGGATATACCGATAGAGCGAAGGAGCATTGACCAATAAGAGTGGTTCTATTTCGCTGTGTAAGGATCTGAAATGATAATCCTTCACAACTCCGATTATCGGCAATTCTGTATCTCTTTGCATCAACCGCTTCCCGACAGGATCTTTCATTCCTATCATCTTTTGTGCCGTCTCATTGATCACCACCGCATTTTCATCCGAGCGATATTCTTCGGAGAAACTCCTTCCTTGGATCATTTCCATATTCAACGTCTCGATGAAATCATATCCTGTGGAAGTCACATGTAAAACCTTGGAATCCTCTGGATTTTTCCCTTCCCAGGTGATATTATCTGTCGTAAGTATTACTCCATAAGTGGGGATGTTTGAGGATGCCGCCACATTTCTGATTCCTGTATTTTTTAATAGTTCAATTTTTAGAGGATCATACTTCTCTACCTGTTCACTTCGTATCGGGAGATAAACCACTTGCTCTTTATCCAGTCCCAAGTTTTTGTTTCTCATGTAGTCAACCTGATTGGAGACAAGGATTGTACAAATTATGAGAAGAGTGGACAGAGAAAATTGAGAAACGACGAGTATCTTCCGGAATAAATAACCACGCCCTTCAGTTTTTAATCTTCCTTTCAAGACCTTTACGGGTCGAAGGGAAGATAGAAACAAGGCAGGATAGGTTCCGGAGAGAAATCCGGTAATCAGAGTCATGACGACAATGGCCAGCAGAACGTTTATATTGCTGGAAAATCCCAGGTCGAGTGGTTTTCCGGAAAGACTTCTGAATGCGGGGAGAAATAGTTCGACCAGGGCAACCGCCAGGATGAGAGATAGCGAAGCCATAAGGACCGATTCACAGAAGAATTGTCCTATAAGTTGCCGACGTCTGGCGCCAACAACCTTTCTTAAACCAACTTCCTTGGCTCGGTTGGATGATCGGGCAGTAGCCAGATTCATGAAGTTTATACAGGCAATGATCAGGACAAAAAATGCGACGACAGAGAAGATATAGACATACTTGATATTTCCCTGGCCTTCGATACCGAACTGAATTTGGGAGGAATACAGATGAATATCTTTCAAAGGCTGGAGATAAAGGAGGTCTTTTGATTCTGCGACATGTTTTAGAATAAAGTCTTCGATTTTGTGATTGAGCTCTTGCAGTGATGTGTTCTTTTGGAGCAGGACATAAGTTGCAAAGCCGCTGAGTGTCCAGTTATCCAACACAGCCCAATCTTTTTCGAAATCTTCAATCCTTATAAAGGGGACCAGAAAATCGAATTTAAAGTGAGAATTATGGGGAACATTCTTCATGATGCCTGTCACAGTGAAATCATGTTCATTATTGATGTTTAGAGTTTTTCCCAGAGGATTTTCTGAACCAAAGTATTTTGTCGCCATATCCTCTGTTATAACGAGTGAGTTCGGGTCGTCTAGAACAGTTGCGGGATCACCCTGCAATAAAGGAAAAGTAAACATCTCGAAAAAATCAGGATCTGTCAGGCAAATCTGAGTTTCCAAGAAGCTTTTTTCTCCGTATTTGACCAGTTGGCCTCTTCTCAAACTGGTGAAGCGTGTGGCCTTGATGATTTCCGGATAGTCCTCTTTAAGGGCTGGAGCCAGCGGAGCACACACCGGCCAATAATGGGTGACAGGCTCTGTCTTTTGGTATTCGGTTACGGCTCTATAAAGGTCATCCGCTTTGGTATGGAACCCGTCATAGCTGAGTTCATCCTGGACCCAAAGAAGGATCAGAATGCAGCAAGCCAACCCCATGGCGAGTCCGACGATATTGATAGAGGAATACCCCTTATATCTTTTAATATTCCGCCAGGTGACTTTCAAATAATTCCAAAACATTTCCGTCTCCTAATCTCCTATTTTTTGTTTTCAAGCCAAAATATTCAAAATTCATATAATTCTTAAACATGACGAGCCTTCATTTCGATTCAAAACAGTTAATCCGTATAACATATATCTATGCAATAAATGTGCCATTGATCTAGTCTCAGTATGATTTGGGATATTCAAACGTATTTCAAACAATGTGTATCATTATTTAACACTTAATGTTCGTGTTCGAACAGAAAACAATATTCCCCATGTCAACTTTATGAAAGATAAAATGGAATAAAATGGGGCCTGGCCCCATTATTTTTCCCATCTTATGAATTAATCCGTTTATTGATTATTGAATCCTTTTTCCCGCCAAAAGTTGCCTGAACAAGCACCAAATCTTATTTACTTCTTCCCCAATAGTCCACACACGGGAGAACCTTTAAAAGATAATCAAATCCGGGCCTATCAAAAGTTACTTGACTGAGATATTTGAACTGAAGAATTCCGTTTTTATCAATAATAAATACTGCTGGTATATTCATTGGTCCGCTCCCATTATTCCAATAGGGCGTAAATAATCTGAGACCTTTTGACACTTTAGCTCCAGCATCTATGAGAATAGGAAAAGGCGTTGGAATTTTTCCTTCAAACTTCTTGGGAAAGACACGTCTTGTTTCTTCCATCCACGCTTTTCTTTCCCCTGTAAGCTTGTCGGCGTTTGGAGGATTTTTCCACTCTTCAATTTCAGCAAACTTCTTGGGAAATTTATCTACCCAGTCCTCAACCATCTCCTTGCTATAAGGAAGAACGAAAAGAATTTCTAGATTGTGTTTTTTCCTGATTTGCTTTTCTTTTTCAATTTCGGCAAGGTCAGCATATTGATACGCACACATACGGCACCAAACATCGGGTTGGAATTTACCTCTTGGAAATATCAGCATGATGGTCTTGCCCTTGAGCTGGCTGATAGTAATATCCTCACCTTGATAGGTGGGAAGTGTAAAATCTGGCATCGGTTGCCCAACTGTAACAGGTTTTATTTCGGCATTCTGGGCAAACACCAGACAGTGAAGTAAGATAATTGTAGCAAGAAACAAATAAAGAAACAGTCCTTTTCTATTTCTATCCATGGCTTTTTCTCCTTTCGTTTTGTGGTTTTGAGAATTAAAGTCACATTCCATCGCTCATAATTGCAATAAATATGCCAAAATTCTCCCTCGGGATATTCAAACGTATTCCAAACAATGTGTATCATTATTTAACAGCTAATGTCCGTATGCGGACAAAAATAAATATCCCCCAGATAAAATGGGGCCAGGCCCCATTATTTAGGCCCATTATTTTTCCCGTCAATCTTGTGTTTAACACTGTTTAAAATATTGTTATAATGACACATCAGTAATTACAGAATAAAAAAATAAAGCTTTAAAAAAGAAAAAAGGGAATAGGTCCTTTAAAAGAAGTATTTTCATAATGGCAGGTTAATAATTGCTTAAAATGGGGCCTGGCCCCATTATTATGGCCCCATTATTATTGTAGGGGTTTGATTTATCAAACCCGCCGATTTATTTATAGAATCAAAAATAAGAGGAGGAAAAGGTGAAAATAGCCACAGCCTCGGATCATGCAGGGTATGAGCTTAAGAAGGGAATCATAGCCTATCTTTTAAAGCAGGGCGTCCAGCACGAGGATTTTGGCTGCGGTCCAGGAGAACAGGTTGATTATGTTGATTATGGGAAGAAGGCCGCAGAGAGGGTATCATCGGGTGAGTATGACCGGGCAATCCTCGTTTGCGGTACAGGCCTTGGAATGGCTATCGTTGCCAACAAACATAAAGGAGTGAGAGCAACTCCCTGCCTGGATGATTATTCGGCAGAAATGAGCCGCAAACACAACGATTCAAACTGCCTTACCTTGGGAGGAAGAATCGTTCCCCTGGATGAGGCCCTCAACATTGTCCGGATATGGCTTGAAACAAAGTTTGAAGGTGAACGGCATCAAAGAAGAATAGATAAAATCTTCGATATAGAAGAGAGAAATTTTAAATAAATAAGAGAGGAGGAAGAGCAATGTCTTTATTTTATGAAAAAGTCCATAACTTATCTCAAAAGATAATAGAGAATAATAATTGGAGGCAGAGGGAATCTTTCAACCTCATTCCCTCTGAAACGACTCCTTCGCCTCTGGTGAAGATGTGCGAGATATCTGATCCCTCTGGCCGCTATGCTGAACACAGGACCATGAAAGGCGAGGAAATCTATTTTTACCAGGGAACAGATTTCATCAGGGATGTTGAAGAGGAAGCACGACGCGAATTCCAGCGCTTCTTTGATTGTACAGAAGTGGAATTACGAACAATAAGCGGGCAGATGGCCAACGAAGTTGTCTTCAAAGGTATGGTTCGCTTTATCAACCGAGACCGCCCTCAAGGACAGCCGATGCGCAAGATGAAGCTGGTCATGAATAATGAACTGACCAAAGGAGGGCATCTCAGCTCTCAGCCCATGGGAGCCCTTTTCAATTACGTGGACGAAGACCCAGAAACAGGAAAGGAACATGTCATCAATTTTCCTGTTTTAAGCGAGAATCCATACAAGCCTGACCTTGCCCAACTCGGAGAAATTTTAGACCAGCACAGGCCTGAACTCATATTGTTTGGCAAGAGCATGTTTCTCTACCAGGAGCCTGTCAAATTTGTTCATGATGTTGTTAAAGACTGGGAGGTGCCGCCCGTTATCATGTATGATATGGCTCATGTTTTGGGGCTGTATGGGGCTTTTCAAGCACCCTTCGGAGAAGGGGCTGATGTTATAACCGGAAGCACTCATAAGACCTTTTTCGGCCCTCAGCGGGGTATAATAGCAGGCAGCTTTCCCAAAGAGAGTCCGCTTCGAAAATTATGGCTGGATATCAAAAGCCGTGCTTTTCCCGGTTCAACCAGCAACCATCATTTGGGAACCCTCCTCGCTCTCTTGATGGCTGTTTACGAAATGAATGAGTTTAAAGAAGAATACCAGAAGCAGGTCAGAGCCAACGCCAGAGCTTTTGCCCGGGCTTTAAAAGATGCGGGAATTCAGGTTGAGGGAGACGAAAAAGACGGATTTACAGAGACTCATCAGGTTGTTATCCGCGTCAAAGCCCACGGCGACGGCCAGGAAATCGCTCGCCGCCTGGAAGAAAACAATGTAGTAACCAATTATCAGGCGCTGCCAGATGATGAGACCTTTCTCAAATCGAGTGGAATCCGAATGGGTGTCCAGGAAATGACCCGCTTCGGGATGAAGGAGAAAGATTTTGACGGGCTTTCGGGATTCATCGCAGATGTTATTGTCAGGAACAAAAAAGTTAAGGGAGAGGTGAAAAAATTTCGCGGAAACTTCCTCCAGATGAAGTACTGCCTTTCTCCCCAGGAAGCCCTCCCTATCGCAGCGAAAATAATTAAAAGCATCTTTCCCTACCCTGATTTTGCTGATTTGTTCATAGAGAATCTGGAGAAAAATTGACGGACTGTGTCTTTTTTGTCAGAACGGAGAAAAAGGGGACAGGCTACTTTTTCCGTTGTTCTGTGCACAAGTTGGAGAAAAAGGGGACAGGCTACTTTTTCTGATGTTCTCTCTACGAGTAGCGACTTTCCTCTTTCTTTCAGAAAAAGTAGCCTGTCCCCTTTTTCTCTGTGAGATGTTTAAAAGTTTCGGACTCTTATTGACGAGCAGGTGCTTTTTTGTCAGAATGATTCAAAAAATAAAGAGGGAGTTAAGATGAAAGTTTTAGTCGTGGGTTCAGGCGGGAGAGAACATGCCCTTGCCTGGAAAATATCTCAGAGCCACCACCTTGAGAAACTCTTCTGCGCTCCCGGGAATCCAGGCACGATGAGCATTGCTGAAAATGTTGCCATCGATTCTTCTGATATCAAGGGGCTGGCTGATTTTGCCGCCCAGGAGAAAATTGATTTGACTGTGGTGGGACCCGAGCTTCCCTTGACACTGGGCATAGTTGATGAGTTTGAGGAGAGTGGTTTAAAGATATTCGGGCCCAATAAAAATACAGCCGAGCTGGAGGGAAGCAAGGTATTTGCCAAGCAATTCATGGAACGCCACTATATACCAACTGCCAGGTCCAGGATTGCCGAGTCTCCGGAGGAGGCAGCAGAAATCTTAAATTCCGGGAAATTTTCTTTTCCTCTGGTTGTAAAAGCAGACGGGTTGGCTGCCGGAAAAGGAGCGATAATCTGTAAAAACCTGAAAGAAGCAAAGGAAGTCGCGCATTCAATCATGGTTGAGAGGAAATTCGGTGAAGCAGGAAGAAGGGTTCTTGTAGAAGAATACTTGAGAGGAATAGAGGCCTCCTTTATCGTCCTTTCAGATGGGAACGAGGTAGTGCCTCTGGTCACGACCATGGACCATAAACCTGTTTATGACGGCGATAAGGGCCCGAATACAGGAGGAATGGGCGCAATCTCCCCTTCTCCTTTTATCGATAAAGAGCTGTTTTCAGAAATTATGAGATCCATTGTCTTCCCGACAGTGATCCGCATGCGCCAGGAGGGAAGAAAATATAAGGGTGTTCTCTACGTAGGCTTGATGCTGACAGAGGAGGGACCGAAGGTGCTCGAGTACAACTGTCGTTTTGGAGACCCGGAGACTCAGCCCCAGGTGTTGCGGATGGAGAGCGACCTGGTGGATATTCTCCTGGCCATAATAGATGAAGATGTAAAAGGAAAGGAAATACAATGGAGCCCTAATGCATCCGGCTGCGTGGTCCTGGCTTCAGGTGGTTATCCGCTTGCCTACGAGAAAGGAAAGAGGATAGAAGGCTTGAAGCAAGTCTCAAAGACTCCGGGCATCGCTATCTTCCATGCAGGCACAAAGTTCCAGGAAGGAGAATATTACACAAACGGTGGTAGAGTGCTAGGTGTTTGTGCTTCAGAGGAAAATTTAGGAAAAACCATGGCCAAGATATACAAGGCCATCGCCAGGATATCCTTTGAAGGCATGCATTTTCGCAAGGATATCGGTGCTCGAAGGGAGGAAGAAGGATGAAAGTTGCGATATTCATCGGAAGCGATTCGGATCATGGGATTGTTAAGGATGCTTTGGCTATACTAAAAGAGTTTAAAGTCTCTTTCGCCCTGGAGATCACCTCTGCCCACCGTTCTCCTGCCAGGACCCTTAAACTCGTAAAAGATTATGAAGAGAAAGGAGCCGGGGTTTTCATCGCTGTTGCCGGTAAAGCTGCTCATTTAGCGGGAATTGTGGCTGCGCACACCGTCAAGCCTGTGATCGGAGTTCCGGTGGAGAGTTCTTCCCTCGACGGTCTCGATGCTCTTCTCTCCACGGTTCAGATGCCAAAAGGAGTGCCGGTGGCAACCATGGCCCTGGGCAAGACCGGGGCGGCAAACGCAGCCCTCCTGGCCATCCAGATCCTGAGCCTCAAGGATCCCTCTCTGGTGAGAAAATTGGAGGAATACAGGGAGAAAATGGCTGCCCAGATTGAAGCCAAGTCAAAAAAAATTCAGCAAAAATTATGACATCTTTTTCGATTCAAACCTTTGGCTGCCGTTCGAATCAAGCTGAGGCTTTTTTATGGGCATATGAGTTTCAGAAGCAGGGGCTGAAGTATGAAAAAGATTTTTCCCGAAGCGACCTGGTCGTGGTCAACTCCTGCACTCTTACCAGCCGGGCGGACAGCGATACAAGAAGTTTTATCAGAAGAGTTTCCCGCCTGAATCCCAAAGCAAGATTGATCGTTACCGGATGTTATGCCGAGCGTGCCCCTGAAGAATTGAAAAATATGCCCCAGGTCTCATGCCTTTTATCCAATACAGAAAAGAAAGATTTAAGCGCAAAAGTCCTCTCTTTTGCCGGCCCGGGGAAAGAAGGGCAAATTTCGCCTTTCCGTTCCCGCGCCTCTGTTAAAATTCAGGACGGGTGCAATTTCCGCTGCACTTTTTGTATTATTCCCAGCGTCAGGGGGGGAAGTGTAAGCTCTGAGAGGACAGAAATCCTCGACCGGATCAAAGAATTCATAAGCCAGGGTTTTAAGGAGATTGTCCTGACAGGAATTCATCTTTGTTCTTATGGCCTTGATCTTAACACCAAGAGCTCGCTGCTCGAGTTACTCCGGGAAATAGAAAGCTTAAAAGGGCTCCGGAAATTACGGTTGAGTTCTCTCGACCCTCGATTTTTAAGCCCTTCCTTGATGGAGCACATCACAGTAAGCGAGAAAGTGTGCCCTCATTTTCATCTTTCTTTGCAGAGCGGGTCCGATGATGTACTGCAGCGAATGGGGCGCAAGATAAAAATTAAAGATTACCAAAAAATTCTTGCCTGTTTGCGCGAGAAGTCTCCCCGGGCATCTTTGGGAGCGGACATTATCGTCGGATTCCCCGGAGAAACCGAAGAGGATTTCAGCCAGACTTACCGCTTCCTGGAAAAGTCACCGCTGACCTATTTCCATGTGTTCTCCTATTCTCCCCGCCCCGGGACTGCTGCTGCGTCCTGGCCGCAGATAAACGGCAAGGCAAAAAAGGAGAGAGCGAGGCTTTTGAGAGATTTATCCAGGAACAAGAATACTGACTTCCGCCGGCTTTTTATAGGGAAGGAATGCGAGGCAATTGTCATAAAAAAGGAAAAAGCCGGGGCCGAAGTTTTAACATCCAATTATTTTAAAGTTTTCGTTCCTTCCTGTCCTCATGACGAAGGAAAAGAAGTAAGAGTGAGAATCACGAAGGTGGATGCAGGAAAAACATCAGGGCAAATAGTTAATTTGCCAGGCTCCTAAAATATTATGTAGCCATCTCCAAAAAATATTTCTGGATTTCATCTAAACATATATAATCCATATTCCCCATATTAAGTGTAAATAAATGATACACATTTTTTGAAATGAGTGTGAATATCCCCTTGGATAATTTTGGCATGTTTAATGCTATTAATATCTATAGCGGATATTAATTGGAGGAAATCATACCGAAATTCATGACCCGCAATGAAGATTGGTACATTATTTGCATCACAAAATGGGGAATACGCGGTAATTCAAACTATTTGCCTTCTGATACGTATATTTGTTACGTAGGCGATTACTTAATTATGTGCGATCAAAGAACAAAATAAGGAATGAAGATGGTTATGTCAAAGAAAAAAATTATTATTGGATCAATTGTAATCCTGGTAATTGGGGTAATGATTATTTTAATTTCGACGAGAAATAAAGGCAATCAAGGAATTGAGGTGGAAACTGCAAAAGTCGAACGACACAAAATTGTGGAAACGGTTACTGCGACAGGAAGAATTCAGCCCAAAACAAAGGTCAAGATAAGCGCTGATGTTGCCGCGAAAATTACCGACTTGAATGTAAAAGAAGGTGAATGGGTTGAGAAGGGCAATTTTCTTGTTCAATTGGATCGGGAGCGTTTTTTAGCTGCAATGGAAAGCGCAGAAGCAAATTTGAAGGCAAGCGAGTCTAATGCTACGCTGGCAAAGGAAAATATGCTCAAAGCTGAAAAGGATTATGTTCGAATCAAAGAATTATTCGAACAAAATCTGGAAACCCAGGCAAATTTAGACCAAACTTATGCGGCTGAAAAAGCGGAAAAAGCACGTTACAATTCTGCGTTACAGCAGGTAGAGCAGGCAAAGGCTGTACTTAAACAAGCAAAAGATGATCTGTCCAAGACCACTATCTATGCGCCAATGTCCGGAACTATCAGTGAACTCAACAAAGAAGTAGGTGAAATTGCTCTTGGTTCTCAATTTCAAGAAGATGTGATCATGATTATTTCCGAGCTTTCCGGAATGGAAACATTGGTGAATGTTGATGAGAACGATGTTGTTTCTGTGGCTGTGGGAGACAGTGCAACAATAGAAGTGGATGCATTGCCAGATCAAGTTTTCCATGGTGTAGTAAGCGAAATTGCCAGCAGTGCAACAATCACTGGATCAGGTACCATGGACCAAAAAACCGAATTTGAGGTTAAAATTTCTATCATCGATCCTGGCAGAGAGTTAAGACCTGGCATGACTGCAAGTAGTGATATTATTACAGAAACCAGGGAAGATGCGCTTGGTGTCCCCCTTCAATGTGTCACTGTTAGAACTCCGGAGCAGTTAAAAAAGAAAAAACCAAAAGCTGGTGGTGTTGCTATTGCTGACAGTTCATCCGAAGAAAATTACGTTCCAGATAAAGATGGCTTTGTAGAAGTGGTTTTTATCGTGGAAGATGGCATTGCTAAGGCAAAACAGGTGAAAACCGGCATCCAGAGTGAAACTCACATTGAAATTATCGAAGGATTATCTGAAGGTGAAACAATTGTTACTGGAAGTTATCGTGCGATAAGTCAAACATTGCAAAATCAATCCCAGGTAGAAGTAAAAAAAGTGGATCAGCAAAAATAATATCGGTTTCTGTTATGCGATCAATTTATGAAAAAATTGAATCTTTTAAAATAGCTCTTTCAGCTATAAAGGAAAATAAAACCAGGGGCATCCTCACAGCGCTTGGAATCATTATCGGAATTTTAGCAGTTATTACAACAATGACAGTGGCAAACGGGTTGGGGAATAATTTTAAAGAAAGCATATCTGCTATTGGCTCCGATGTACTCTATGTGTCAAGAATGCCCTGGATCGTCACCGGCAACTTTTTCGAGTATCGGAACCGACCGAATTTAACATTCAAGCAGAGTGAAAAATTAGAGCGTCGTTTAAAAGGCTCCCGAGCGGTAAATCCATCAACCAGCACAATAAATAATGTTAAATACCGCTCCAATGTGCTGGAAGGGGTTCCTATCATTGGAACGACTGAGGATCAGATTGTCGTTTCAACCTCACTGCCGGATTTTGGCAGGTTTTTGACTTCAGTCGATGTGCAGAATAAAAAATTTGCCTGTGTTATTGGCACTGAAATAAAGGATCATCTTTTTAAAGATATTGATCCGATAAACAAAAAGATGAAGATCGGTCGCTATAATTTCCGTATAGTTGGCATTATGGAAAAACAGGGGAGCTCCGGTTTTTTTGGCGGACCTAATTTTGACAGGCAGATTTTTGTTCCAATCAGTACTTTTATGAAAGCGTTTGGCAGCAGAAACCGTCAATTTGATATCGCTGTGAAAGCTCCGAGTCAGGAATCCATGCAAGATTTCAGGTATGAAATTATTGGTGAAATGCGAAAAATAAGAAAATTGAAGCCAACTGAAAAGGATGATTTTTCCATAAATTCCATGGATACATTGATGAATGCTTATAATAATGTCATGGGTGTGGTGATTCTGATCGGTCTGGTGGTTACGAGTATATCCCTGTTTGTCGGCGGAATCGGGGTGATGAATATCATGTTCATTTCTGTGACGGAAAGAACCAGGGAGATCGGTATCAGAAAAGCGCTTGGTGCAAAACGAAGAGTAATTCTTTCACAATTTCTATTTGAAGCTTCTGCGATTTGTTTAACCGGGGGATTATTGGGATTAATAGTTTCTTTTGGTGTGACCTCTCTTATTAACAAGTTTGTGCTGCCGGCTGCTGTCTCAATGCCGATTGCAATTATAGCCTTACTGATTTCTATTCTTGTTGGTGTTTTGTCCGGGATCATCCCGGCGTTTAGAGCTTCCCGATTAAACCCAATTGAGGCATTGAGGTATGAGTAAAAAAATGTTTAAAGTGAACTAAAATTTCTGCAAATAAGGCGAAAAAAGAGGATTGAAAATGTATATCCTTGAAGCATTTAAAATGGCAATTACAGCCATCATGTCTCATAAATTAAGATCTTTTCTTACTTTAGTAGGAATTATCGCTGGCGTTGCTTCAATTATTGCCGTTATGACGGGCATTTCTGTAATTCAGACAACTATTGAGAAAGAAATAAGTGTCTTAGGTACCCAGACGTTTCAGGTGCAAAAATGGGCTGCAGGCGGTCCAATCAGTCAAGAAGAAATGCGAAAAATTATGAGAAGGAGACCGACTACGGTTGAACATGCCAACGCGATCAGGGATAGAGTTAAAACAGTTGACCTTGTTGGAGCAGAATTGTGGAGTTTCGGACACGTCGCTAAATACAGGGATATAAGCACTAATCAAAATTTGACCATTTGCGGCGGTACGCCGGAATATCCGGAGAACAATACACATTACGTTGAAATTGGATTAAATCTCACCAACGAAGATGTAAAGATAGGTAGAAGTGTGGTGGTGCTTGGTCATGCTGTTGCCGAAAAACTATTTCCGTGGACTGATCCTCTGCAAAAAATAATAAAAATTGATGGCAGGAAATACCGGGTCATTGGCGTAATGGAAGAAAAGAAATCAGCATTTGGTGGTAATTTCGATAATTACCTGCTGATACCGATTACTAAATTTAAGCAAATATATGGAATGCGAGATAAT
>CAYUXD010000003.1:0-1061 GCA_964448655.1 uncultured Eubacteriales bacterium | reverse complement strand
GATAATCAGGGAAGAGATCGTTCTGTTAATATAACTGTTCGAGCAAAATCACCTGGCTTGCTTCAAGAAGCCATCGCGGAGACACGGGGAGTAATGAGAATGGAAAGAGGTCTCAAACCACATGAGGAAGACGACTTTACCATTTTTACAAATGACAGTAACATTAGAATATTCAATGAGACCACGGCGGGAATAAAAGTCGGCGCTTTTGTCATTGGAATTGTTGCACTAATTGTTGCTGGAATCGGAATTATGAACATTATGTTCGTATCGGTTACGGAACGAACCAGGGAAATAGGAATCAGGAAGGCGTTAGGAGCGAAAAGAAAGAATATTCTGATGCAATTTCTGTTGGAAGCACTAATCCTGAGTAATATTGGAGGTGTTTTTGGTGTTGCAGTGGGATTTGGACTGGGAAATATTGTAAGCATGCTTACTAACTTTCCTGCTAATGTGCCGATTCAGTGGGCAATTGTGGGAGTTATATTTTGTACCAGCGTGGGACTCACTTTTGGCTTCTGGCCTGCATATAGGGCATCAAAACTAGATCCGATTGTCGCTTTGCGGTACGAATAATTTTAAATTCGTAAAATGATACTCCCTGTTTCATTTTATTCCCGCCCAACCCTTGAAGTCTTGGAGGACCTGATCGGAATGGTCCTGGTCAGGAAGTCAAAGGATGGCCTGACTTCCGGAGTTATCGTCGAAGCCGAGGCTTATACAGGGGAAGATGACCCGCCTTCTTATGCCTTTGTGGGGAAAACGAAGAGAAGTGAAATAATGTACGGGCCGCCGGGCAGGGCGTTCGTCCACTTTGCCTTGGGATTGCATCATATGCTCAATCTGGTCACAGAAAGAGAGGGCTTTCCAGCTGCAATTCTAGTCCGGGCTCTCGAACCCCGCGAGGGAATTTCGCTGATGAAGAAAAGGCGAAAGACTGAAGATGTTTTTAACCTGTGCTCAGGACCAGCCAAGATATGTGAGGCTTTTGCTATAGACCGCTCTCTCCACGGCGTCTCGCTTTATTCTTCCAGGTCTCCACTTTTTATTAAAGAAGAAGA
>CAYUXD010000002.1:0-38095 GCA_964448655.1 uncultured Eubacteriales bacterium | reverse complement strand
ATTATTTATACAGACAGTTGGGGATTGCGTAAGTTAGCTTATCCAATCAAAAAATTCGAAGAAGCATTCTATGTTTTTTTTCATTATGAAGGGGATTCGAATATTCCCTTTGAGCTTGAAAAGCGCTTCAAACAAACAGAGGCAATCTTGCGTTTTCTGACTGTGAAAAAAGAGACTAGAGAAAATGTGCGCAAAAAAAGAAAAGGCATTCCAGCGGAAGAAGAAGCTGCAGCGCCTGCAACGGAAGAAGAGATTGTAGTCCCTCAAAAAGAAGAATCTGAAAAGAAAGAGGAAAAGGAAATCGCAGCTCTTGCAAAGGAAGAGGACATAGAAGAAGAGAAGAAGGAAGAAGAAGTAGTTCCGGAAGAAAAGATGGAAGAAGCGACAGAAGAGAAAGAGGAGCCAGAAGAAGAACAGAAGAAAGGAGGAGAAGAGCCAGAAGAGAAGAAAGAGGAAGATCAGGAAGATTTAGACTCCGTGGAAACGAGCAAGGAGGATAAATAAAAATGGCCAGAGAACAAAGAGGTAATAGAGGCGATAGAGGTACTTTCCGGAGGTATTTTCCCCCAAAAAGAAAGGTCTGTCGTTTTTGTCAGAGGAATCTGAGAGACATTGATTACAAAAACGTTGATATTTTGAAGAGGTATATTCTTGAGAGAGGAAAGATTTCTCCCAGACGAATGACCGGCACGTGTGCTTTTCATCAGCGGAGGGTATCCACTGCAATAAAGAGAGCACGTTTGCTGGCTCTGCTTCCCTACATAGAAGAATAAGATAGGAGCTAGGCAATTGGAGGAAAAATGAGAGTTATCCTGAAAAAAGATGTAGAAAACCTGGGGAGCAAAGGAAATATTGTTGATGTGGCTCCAGGATTTGGGAGAAATTATCTGATTCCCAAACAATTAGCACTAGAGGTTACTTCGTCTAACATGAAGATGATCGAGATAGAAAGGAAAGCTTTGAAAAAGAAGCTCGAGAAGGAAAGACAGTCTTTCGAAGGGCTTATCCAGAATCTCAACCAAGTTGCCCTTTCTTTTAAGAGAAAGGCAGGGGAAAAAGATATAATTTTTGGTTCAGTGAGTTCTTCAGATATTAAGGATGCCCTTCATGAATTGGGATTTGAAATCGATAAAAAAAAGATCTTGTTGGAGGAGCCTATAAAAAGATTGGGCAACTACAGCGTGCCGATTAAAATCTTCCAAGAGGACAAGGTAGAGATAAAAGTAGAGGTTATAAAGCCAGAAGGGGAGATAGGAGAAGAGAAGAAGGAAGAGGAGGTTGCGGAAGAAAAGATGGAAGAAGCGGCGGAAGAGAGAGAGGAGCCAGAAGAAGAACAGAAGAAGGAAGAAGAAGTACCAGAAGAGAAGAAGGAAGAGATTGAGGAAGAAAGTATAAAGCCAGAGATTGAAATGCTAGAGAAAGAGGAAAAAGAGGTGCTGGAGGAGGAAAAAGAAGGAGGGGGGATGCCTTCGGAGGAGGAGGAGAAAGCCGGGGCCGAAGTAGAAAAGAAAGAAAAGGAAGGACAGAAAGATAAGAAGGAGGAAGAAGGAGAAAGGAAGAAGTCCAAAAAATAAATTTTTACGGAGAGTAAAATGGAACTTGACTTAATGTTTTTGAAAAAGACCCCCCCTCACAGCATTGAAGCCGAGAAGACTGTTTTGGGAGGGATCCTTTTGAATAATGAAAATTTAAATCCAGTGCTTTCCATTATCTCTCCAGAAGATTTTTATAAAGAAGCTAATCGGAAGATTATTGACAAGGTTATATTCTTGGTGGATAAAGGCCTTCCAGTTGATGTGGTTACATTGAGTGAAGAGCTTCAAAGAGCAGGTTCACTGGAAGAGATTGGTGGGGCTTCTTATCTTTCGTCCTTGATGGATGGAGTTCCTAAGAGTTTGAATATTGAATTTTATGCTCGAATAATCAAAGAAAAATCTCTTTTTAGACAACTAATCATCTCCTCTGCCAAGATCATTTCCTCAAGTTTTGAACAAAAAGATGATGCTGATCAGCTTTTGGATGAAGCCCAGACTGCAATTATAGAAGTGGCTGAGCAGAGGATAAAGCCGGGCTTTATCCCTGTGAGTATGCTAGCCCCGCCCGCGCTAGATATGATTAAAGCCCTCCATGATAGGAAAGAAACGGTAACGGGAGTACCATCAGGATTCAGGGATTTAGATGGATTGACTTCAGGTTTTCACAACTCTGAGTTTATTGTCATTGCCGGCCGTCCTTCAATGGGTAAAACATCTCTTTGCTTGAATATCTCTCAATATGCAGGCCTAAAAACAGACTATTCTGTGGGCTTTTTTTCTCTCGAAATGGCCAAGGAACAGGTAATGATTAGGCTGCTCAGTGCTGAGGCGCAGTTAGATCTAAAGAAGGTCAGGACCGGTTTTATAGGAGAAAGAGAATTCGAGAAACTCAAACTGAGTGGCGAAGTTCTTTCTCAAGCTAAAATATTTGTGGATGAGACCGCTGCTTTGACAGTCATGGAAATGAAGGCCAAGGCACGAAGGCTCAAGATGGAGCAGAATCTTGATTTGCTGTTTATCGATTATATCCAGCTTATGCGGGCTGGGGGGAGGTTTGAAAATAGGACTCAGGAGATGTCTTACATCTCGCGCTCTTTAAAAGAACTGGCCAAGGAGATTAAAATTCCCGTAGTAGGGATTTCCCAGCTAAGCCGTGCTCCTGAGAGAGGGCGGCGCGAGCCAATTCCTCAACTCTCCGACTTGCGGGAGTCGGGCGCCATCGAGCAGGATGCTGATGTTGTTATCTTCATTTACCGCCCCGAATTATATCATCCTAATGATGAGAGTATCCGAGGGATAGCTGATGTCAATGTCGCCAAGCAAAGGAATGGCCCCATAGGAAGAATAAGCCTTGCCTTTATTAGAGAATATGCTCGGTTTGCTGATATGGAGTTTCAATCTTTTAAATCCTAAAATGTTCCCAATAGCAAAATCTCCGCTTTTTTATTTTAATTCTTTCCTCCAACAAGTCGGAGAAGTAGGGCTGCTGTTTTTCCAAACGTTCAAGAATCTTTTTAAAAAACCATGGGAGAAAAAAATATTCATTCAGCAGCTTGAGGAAATAGGCGTCAGGTCTCTCCCGGTTGTCTCTCTCACCGCAGCCTTTGGCGGTCTTGTTTTTGGGCTCCAAACATACGTAGGGTTCCACAGGTACATAGGTCCTGGGTCAGAGACTTACGGAGGACCGATCATTTCTCTAGGTCTTAGCAAAGAGTTGATCCCTATTCTGGTAGGTTTAATGGTTTCGGGACGAGTGGGCTCAGCTATAGCTGCAGAGATTGGGACGATGAAGATAACAGAACAGATCGATGCCCTCTTCAGTTTGGGAGCTGATCCGACGCGCTACCTCGTTGTTCCCCGAACCCTGGCTTCCTTGATCATGCTTCCTTGTTTGACAATCTACGGGGATATAATCGGCATGGCTGCTGGCTTTTTCTATAATACTTACCTTATGGGAGTAAACAGGGTTCTTTACATCCAGAATACGTTGCTTTATATGGAATTATGGGATATCATGAGCGGGCTTATAAAAGCAGCAGTTTTTGGAGTTATTATTGCCTTAATAGGCTGCTGGCAGGGATTAAGAACAGAAGGGGGAGCAGAAGGAGTTGGAAGAGCTACGACGCGGACAGTTGTCATAGCGAGCATCCTTATTTTAATCGTAAACTTTTTTCTCAGCATGGCCCTCCCTGCGGATCTTTGAATATGATTCGAGTAGTCGATCTTCATAAATCTTTTGGTCAAAACAAGGTTCTTCAAGGAGTAAACCTTAGACTTAAACATGGAGAAACTCTGGTCATCATTGGCCAGAGCGGGTGCGGAAAAAGCGTTCTTCTTAAACACATAATCGGGCTTCTTAAGCCTGATAGGGGCAAGGTTCTTGTGGATGGAGTGGATATCACCAGCCTCAAAGATGACGAGCTCCATAAAATTACCAGAAGGTTTGGGATGCTTTTTCAAGGATCAGCACTTTTTGACTCGATGACAGTTGGTCAGAATGTTAGCTTTGGTCTGGAAAGATACACTGATTTTTCACAAGAAGAAATCCAAGGATTGGTTAAGGACAGCCTGGCCAAAGTCGGGTTAATAGGAATTGAAGACTTAATGCCTTACGAGTTAAGCGGAGGGATGAAAAAGAGAGTGGGGCTGGCTCGGGCCATTGCTTATCGACCTGATATAATTCTCTATGACGAGCCGTCCACAGGTATCGACCCGATCAGAGCAGATGCCATAAATGATTTAGTGATCAGGATGAAGGAAGAATTGAAGGTGGCTACTCTTATCATAACTCACGATATGGTCAGTGCTTATAAAGTTGCCGACAGGATTGGGATGCTTTATGAGGGACAGATTATTGAGATAGGGAGTCCTGAAGAAATTAAGAACTCAGACAATCAAGTGGTTCAGCAGTTTATCCATGGTCAAGCGGAGGGACCTATTAAAAATTGGTAATAAATGATGTTAAAATTAAGACTGATTCTTCTTTAAAGGCAATAAGGAGAAGATGATGAAGAGGGAGCTAAAAATCGGAATATTTATTTCAATTGCACTGTTTATAGTTGCTGTTGCCGTGTTCGTCGTAGGAGACCTCAGTGTTCTTTTCAGAAAGCCGGGTTACTCCCTTAATGTTTTTTTTGATACTGCTGCTGGCTTGGAAGAAAGGGCCGTAGTCAGGATGGCGGGAGTAAAGATTGGTTATGTCAAGGATATAACACTAAAGGGAAGTCGGGCGAATGTTTTATTGAACATTAACTCTGGGATTGAAGTGCCGCAAGGTTCTAAAGCTACGCTGGCTTCTTTAGGCCTTCTAGGGGAAAAACATATTGAAATTTTGCCTGGAGCAGACCCTGGTATCTGTGGGCCAGGAGATATCCTTGAAGGAGTTCCCCCTGTAAGTTTTGACCAGATGGGAACAATGTTACTCTCGATAGGCAATGAGTTTAAAGAGATGGGAAGGACCATAAGTGACCTCATCGGGGGAGAAGAATCGAGGGACGATTTCAGGAATACCCTCTCTAACCTTTCTTCTTTTTCAGCGGATTTAAAGGAGTTTTTCGGAGTAAACAAAGAGGAGCTCCACCAAGGTCTCCAGAGTTCTTCTCAAGCTGTCCAGAAATTTGACCAAAGAGTTGACGAGATCTCCCGGAACATAGACGAATTGATATTCATGTTGAAAGATGTGGTTGAGGAGAACAGGGAGAATGTCAAAATAAACCTGAATAACATCCAAGAATTAATAAAAGAAATAGAACAGTCCTTGAAGCTTTTGAATGAATCTTTGGAGAAAATCAACAAGGGTGAAGGGACTTTGGGGAAGCTTATTTCTCAGCCGGAGCTATACGCGCGAGCAGAGGGTGCAGTGGGGAAGCTAGAGAAATTGATTTATCCTGTTTCCAATCTGCGCTTTTCCGGAGGCTTAAGAGCAGAGTATTATGGAGAGAGCAGTTTGTTGAAGAATTATTTTACCCTTGATATGTGGTTAGCGGAAAAAAAGTATATATTGGCTCAGGTTATTCATGATCCCTGGCTGGATAAGTTCGTTTACTCTTCCCAATTCGGGCTAAGGTGGGGAGGTATAGCCCCCAGAATTGTTATTATGGAATCCAAAGTTGGGGCGGGAGTTGATTACCACGCGTTTGGAGATCGGGTAAGGTTCATTTTTTACATTTTTGATTTTAACCGCCGTCCACGTCCTCATTTCATGTTTTGGGCTCGGTTTGAAGTCTCTGAGTTTTTTGATTTTATTGTTGGAGTAGATAATTTTACTTTAACTCCCAGGAGAGAAGTGTACTTTGGTCTGGAGTTAGGCTTTTAATGAAGCAAAAAACAGCTTTTGTATGTCAGAATTGTGGCTTCAATTCTCCTAAATGGTTGGGCAGATGCCCCAGTTGTGGAGAGTGGAATACCCTGATTGAAGAAGTGGAAGAGGAAGTTACTGCTGAATATTCTTTTCTGCCCTCAGAACCTATCCTCTACGAAAAAATAAAAGAGGCAAAAAGAGACAGAATAAAGACGGGAATTGAAGAGTTAAATCCCGTTCTTGGAGGTGGAGTTGTCCCAGGATCTCTGGTATTGATCGGGGGTGAGCCGGGTGTGGGAAAGTCAACTCTTATTCTTCAAGTGAGCCGTGATTTTGCCGCCCAGGGCGAATGCGTGTTGTATGTATCGGGGGAAGAATCATTGGAGCAGATCAAGATTCGAGGCGAAAGGCTTGGCCTTCAAAACGGAAAATTGGGAAAGCTGTATTTATTGGCAGAAACCAACCTCGAACGAATCATAGCCCATGCTGAAAAGCTGAATCCTCAAATTTTTGTTTTGGATTCTGTCCAGACTATTTTTTCCTCGAAGTTATCCTCTGGCCCGGGTACGATCAGTCAAGTTCGAGAGGTAGCAAATCAGGTTTTTCGGCATGCTAAGAAAAACCAGGTTTCCTCGTTTCTTATTGGCCATATCACCAAAGAAGGCTCCTTAGCTGGGCCTAAGGCTCTGGAGCACATGGTGGATGTGGTCCTCTATTTTGAGGGAGAAAGGGATCACAGTCATCGGGTCCTTCGCGCTCTGAAAAATAGGTTTGGGCCTGTCTCCGAGCTTGCCATATTTGAGATGGGAGCGAGAGGGCTTCAGGCTATTTCAAATCCTTCTGCTTTTTTCTTAAAGGAGAGACCAACAAAAGAAGCAGGCAGTGTGGTTATCTGTACTATCAAAGGTTCCCGTCCTTTATTGGCGGAGATCCAGGCTCTGGTTTCTTCGACCTTGTTCACTGGGAATCCGAGAAGGATGACAATCGGTCTCGATCATTTTCGAGTCGCCATGCTTTTGGCTATCGTCGAAAGAAAGCTTGGCTTTAGCTTTGCCGGAGAAGATATTTATGTCAACGTTGCTGGCGGCCTTGCCATCGACGAACCTGCTACAGATTTAGGAGTGATAATGGCGGTTGTCTCCTGCCTGAAGAACAGAGCAATTCCTGCAGATGTCATTGTTTTTGGAGAAGCTGGCCTGAGCGGAGAAATTCGCTCTGTAGGTCAACCTCTGGCCAGGCTGAAAGAAGCTCACTCCCTTGGTTTTCAAACTGTCATTATGCCCCAGGGCAACCTTTCTCGCATAAATAAAAAAGATATACCGGATATGAACCTTAGGGGCGTCCAAAATGTCAAACAGGCATTAAGCATTATATTTTAAGGAATAATAAAATGGGCATTTTTATTTTTAGTTTTCTCATTATTGCTTTCATAACCCTGGCAGGGTATTTTTTCCCTCCTTTTAATTTAGCTCCTCAATATGGGGCGATTGTTGGTTTTATATTGAGTATTGTTATTGTCTACCTGGAGACTAGGATTCGAAAAAGCCAGTTTAAGATTATCTGGAGTTTGACAATAGGAACTTTTGCCGGCGTTCTCTTAGGCTGGGCTTTAGGCTCTATTTATCAGACGATTGCAAGCGATAATTCCACAACAACTTTTATCAGGATATTTTTTCTCCTCATCATGCCCTACATTGGTTTCTTAGTCGGCACTCGAAAGTTGGAATGGCTTGATCCCCCGAATCTTTTCCGCTTTTTCAAAGAAAAGAATGTAGGGCACGGTTATAAGATTCTCGATACAAGCGTTATTATTGACGGACGGATTGCAGACATTTGTGACACCGCATTTATCGGTGGGACTCTTGTCATCCCCCAGTTTATCCTCAAGGAGCTTCAACTTGTGGCTGATTCTCCTGATGGAATAAAAAGGCAGAGAGGGAGGAGAGGGCTGGAAGTTCTGGATCATATCCAAAAATCATCTCAAGTATCAACCATAATTTCTGAGATGGATTTTCCTGAGGTCAAAGATGTGGATTCCAAGCTCATTGAATTAGCCAAGCAGCTGGATGCTAAAATCATCACCAACGATTTTAACCTCAATAAAGTAGCCCAACTCCAGGGGCTCCATGTTCTCAACATCAATGAACTCGCAAATGCTTTAAAACCAGTGGTTTTACCAGGAGAGACAATAAAAGTTTTTATTCTTAAGGAGGGAAAGGAAAAAGGCCAGGGAGTGGCTTACCTGGATGATGGAACTATGGTTGTGGTCGATAACTCACGCAAGATGATCGGGCAGAACATTGACGTAACCGTTACATCTGTTCTTCAGACAACAGTCGGTAAGATGATATTCGGACGCTATAACGACGTCTCTCGATGAGCGAAGTTACGGTTATCATCGTTGCTGCTGGAGAAGGAAGGCGCTTTGGTTTTTCCAAACAATTTGCTCTTTTAGGAGGGAAGCCTGTCTTAGACCGGGGCTTGGAAATATTTGAAGCCCATAAGAAGGTTACAGCAATCGTGTTGGTCCTAAAGGACGCAGGTCTCAAAAAAGAGTATCTTAAACGCTACAGAAAAATTGTTGCCGTTGCCAAGGGAGGAAAAAGGAGACAGGATTCTGTTCTTTCGGGATTTCGCCAGATTGACCCGGAGAAGGCGGAAATTGTACTTGTTCATGATGGAGTTAGATCGTTAGTCAGTGAAGACTTGATTGATCGGGTCATCGAGGCAGCTCGGAAAGCTGGGGCTGCAGTTCCCGCCATTCCTGTGGAGGACACGATTAAGATTGTCGAGGGAGATGAAGTGAGGCTAACGTTGGATAGAAAGCAGCTTTTCAGAGTTCAAACTCCTCAAGGATTTTCCTACTCCATACTTAAAGCGGCACTGGATAAGGCAAAGGAAGAGAATTTTTATGCTACGGATGAGGCATCCCTGGCGGAAAGAATAGGGAAGAAGGTGGTCGTCGTTCAGGGAGATCCCAAGAACATTAAGATTACTACTCCTGAAGATCTGAAAATAGCGGAGGCCTTCCTTGAGGATTAAAGCAGGTCTTGGTTATGATATCCACAGGTTAGAGGAAGGGAGGAAACTCTTTTTAGGGGGAGTGGAGATTGATTTCCCAATGGGACTGAAGGGTCATTCTGATGGAGATTGTTTGATTCATGCCCTTATAGATGCGCTCTTGGGGGCTGCAGGAGAGAAAGATATCGGACAGATCTTCCCAGACACAGATCCAAGATATAAAGATATTCAAAGTACTGCGTTACTGATAAAGGTTGTCGGCATGATTAACGAGAAGGATATGGACATTCTAAGTATCGATTCTATTATCATTGCTGAGAAGCCTAAATTAGCCCCTTATATCCCTCAGATGAAAGAAGTTTTGTGCCCAATCCTTGGGGTTGGAAAGGATGATTTGGGAATAAAAGCTAAGACGAATGAAGGGCTGGGTGCAGAAGGCCAGGGAGTAGCTATTGCTTCCTGGGCTCAAGTTCTTGTCAAGAAGAAATAACAGTAAGCATCTCCATTTCCGTTATTAGGAAAGGTTTTGGGAAATAGCCTAGCTCCCTTCAGATTTTTAACGCCATTCTCCATTCGCTCTTCTCGGCGGCTGCGTAACTCGCCCTGCTCAGACATACTCGCCGCCCGACTACGTCGGATCCCCGTGCCTGGCGAAGGCTGTATGGTGAAAAAACCGTGAGAGAGGCTGAGCGGGCAAGGTTGCTCTCCGAAGGAGAGGAGAGCGAAGCCTTGATCCGAGTTGCTTTTGACTCGCTGGGGCAAAAGCAACGTGTTTTAGAGCCATATAGCCTGAGCCTTTCTTCAATGGTCGCTGCGGCTATTTCCCAAAACCTATGCCTTAGCAACGAGTTATAACAGATATGGAGATGCTTCCTAAATAGCACACTCTTCTGTTATATTCCCCTCAATTAGAAATTAAGAATTAAGTATAAATGGTGAAAAATGCGGGAAGAGGATAAAAAAAGAGGCTGCAATTTACTCGCCTGGGAGAAACCGCAGCCTCTTAAAGGATGGGAATCGGTTGAGTCTGAAGGCTTAATCTACCTTTGGAAGTGGAGAGCATCAGCTTCTCAAAGTCAATTACCAACCAATTCCAGATTTTGATGATTTCGCTTCTCATTATTTTTATCATAAGAGCCTCGTCCTTATGAACTACCGGAATGTTTAGTGATTGGTTCTTCCTTAACCAGAAAATTAGCTATGATTTCATTGCCAGCTTCTTTTCTGAGTTTTAATAAATCCAATGCTGGTGAAAAAGCAATGAGGTTAAATCCGACAAAAGTGAGTAAAACAGCCATTAAAAAAATCGCAAATTTTGTTCTGAATCTCATCTATATCTCCTTTATCATTTGTTTTCAATCTCACTTATATATACGTCAAACGAGAAAGAAAAGTTGCATCGTCTTTGGATATTCTTTGACGCCTTTTTTTCTAAAAGATGGAGTCTCCTTGACTCGCATCATCATGGATATTAATATGATTTTCGATGGAAAAAATAAGCCGCCTTAATCCTCTCTTAGAAATCGTTAAATCTTGCCCCAATCGAGTAAACAAAATATTGATCCAGAGGGAAAAAAGACAGAGGAAAATAAGCGAAATCATCCAACTGGCTAAAGCCAATCATATTCCCCTTCTTTTCGTCCCCAAACAAAAACTTGACAGGCTGGACCGGAGCCATCAAGGTGTTGTGGCTTTACTGACTCCGAAAGAATTTTCTTCTCTTGATGCTATATTGTCTTCAGCAAAGGTTCTCTTTCTTGTTTTACTGGATGGGATAGAAGACCCCCAGAACTTAGGAGCTATTATCCGCACGGCTGAAGGAGCTGGCGCGGATGGAATTATTCTGCCTGAAAGGAGATCTGTTGGCTTATCAGAGGCGGTTTCCTTGGTATCGGCGGGAGCCCTGGAATACCTGAAGGTGGCCAGAGTAAAAAACTTGGCCAGAACAATGGATGATTTGAAAAACCGGGGAGTTTGGCTTGTGGGAGCAGAAGCCGCCGGCAAAGAATATTGGTATGAGTTTGATTATAAATTGCCTGTGGGCCTTGTCTTGGGCTCTGAAGGGAAGGGATTACGCCCTCTCATCAGGAAGAAATGTGATAAAATTCTTTCTATTCCTCTCTGGGGTAGTATAACTTCTCTTAACGTTTCAGCCGCTGCCTCGATTTTTCTTTATGAAGTTGTCAGACAGAGGAAGAACCGAGAGAATGAATAAATTCAAAACAAAAAGAGTAGTTATAAAAAGAGAGAAAACAAGATGCCAGAGGAGAGAGCGCTCCGCAGGAAACTCGTTATCTGTAAGGTTGGGCTTTTGATGAGGAAAGATAGAGACCTATCTGAAAGAGAGCTGATTGAATTAGTCAAAAAAGGAAGCAGAGAAGCCCGTAGGCACTGTTATGTCTTCCCTGTACTATGCCAAAAAAAGGCTAAAAAAGACTATCGGGAAATATCTGGGCTTTGCCTGGAAGTGTGAGAGGGAGATTTTTATGGACCATAAAAAAATAAAAGAACTCATTTCTTCCTATTACGATAAGGAGCTGGATGAAGAGCAGAGGAAGACAGTAGAAAAGCATTTAGAGGAGTGTCCGGAATGCAGCCAAGAATTTGAGGAAATGGGAAAATTTGAGGAGGTGATGAGCAAAATGGAGCTAAAAAACCCCCCAAAGGATGTATGGAAGCTCTATTGGGCTTCAGTGTATAATCGCCTGGAGAGGAGAATCGGCTGGATTATACTCTCCATTGGTGCTATGATTATTCTTTTTTTTGGAGGCTATAAAATGGTAGAGGGTATCATTCAAGACCCCTCTACCAGATGGCCTCTGAAATCTTAGCTTACGGCACTGCCGTTAGCGTTGAATAAGCGGCATAGAATAGGGATATAGAATGTTTAAGAAAATATTGGTTATATTCATCTTTATATTTTTATCGTTGCTTTTTTTCTTTGTCTTTGCGGGGCAGTATGAAGAGGAAATTGAAAGTGGAGTTCTTTCTATATATTTTCAAGATGAAAAGGTGGGCTACGAGGAATACACTTGGCAGTCCGATGAGGTGAGCTATCTCCTTTCGGTAAAAGGCCGGATGACAAAACCGGTTGACATGGAAATCCATAGCCTGATCCTTCGCCTGGATAAAAGTTTCATTCCCCGTCAATTCAATTTTAAATTTTCTGTTGGTGGGATAGCCCAGGAGATTTCAAGTCAAATTGTGGATGGTCAAGTTGAGAACACAATCCATGTCTCAGGACAGGAGCAGAAGAGCATAGTTAAAATAAAGAGGGATGCTTTTCTTTTGCCGAATCCTGTTTTCTCCTGTTATATGGTCGTAGCCAAGAAATTTCGATGCCACCTCCAAGAACCTGTTGAGCTTTCTGCATATATCATCCCTCTGTTCGAAGTTCCCTTTTCCCTTAAATTTGATGAAGAATCCCCGTGCTCGATGATTCTGGAGATTAGCGGGATAACCATGGAAATGGAAACAGATGATGAAGGAAGCCTGAAATTCCTCCACATTCCCGCCCAAAAGCTAAAAGTCTATAAGCAGAATCCCTGAATCTGCATCCATATAAAAGGGGACAGGCTACTTTTTCTGTTGTTGGGGTCAGGCCTTGCCACCGGAAAACGATAGATTCTTACCACTTGCCCTCATAGCATTCCCTGAGATAAGGCCTGAACCCATAGAAATGTCCCCTTACTTGCAAAAAAGTAGCCTGTCCCCTTTTTGCCCCTTTTTCTCATCTTGACATTAATTCAAGCAACTCTATAGAATAGACGGGTAAAAAAGACACTTTTTTATCATCAGAGAGATGAAAGACGAAAGAGATTTCTACCAGTTAGAAAAAAACATTGTTGCTCTCAATGAGAAAATAGAGGAGCTCCAATCGAGTGAGAAGGCGGACAAAGAAGAGAAAGTCGTCGAGCTAAGAAAGCAAATAGAGAAAGAATGGGCCAAGATCAGGCCGCATCTTACTCCTCTGCACATCGTTCAAATAGCCCGCCACCCCAAGAGGCCTTATACTCTGGATTACATAGATTATATGATTGAGGATTTTATGGAAATTCACGGAGATCGGCGGGCAGGAGATGATCCTGCTATCGTGACTGGTCTTGGTTTCTATAGAGGGAGCACTGTTGGACTCATCGGACATCAAAAGGGACGGACAACAAAGGAGAGAATAGATCGCAATTTTGGCCAACCTAATCCAGAGGGCTATCGCAAAGCCCTCAGAGTCATGAAATTGGCAGAAAAATTTGGCTTTCCAGTAGTAACCCTTATCGATACTCCCGGAGCTTACCCAGGGATTAAAGCTGAAGAGCGAGGTCAAGCAGAAGCGATTGCCTATAATTTAAGGGAAATCTCAAAGCTAAAAATTCCTGTTGTAAACGTGGTTATCGGAGAAGGCGGGAGTGGAGGAGCGCTGGCCATAGGTGTGGGGGATGCTATTTTGATGCTCGAGCATTCCTTCTACTCCGTTATTTCCCCTGAAGGTTGTGCGGCGATCCTCTGGAAAGATCAGGAAGCTGTTACCAAAGCCGCAGAGAATTTGAAGATTGAGGCCAAGGATCTATTGGATATGGGAATAATTGATAAAATTATCGCCGAACCACCTGGTGGCGCGCACATAGATCCTGAACAAGCATTCAAGAATGTAGACAAAGACCTTAATCTGACTCTAAAAAAGCTGCAACAGATATCCCCTGAAGAGAGAATAAAAATGAGATATAAAAAATTCAGGGAGATAGGAGTGTTTACGGAGAAATGAAAAAACAGATCTCTGCCATAAAGGGAACAAAAGATATCCTTCCTCGAGAAGCAAAGAAGTGGCAGAGAGTTGAGTCGGTGACCAAGAGAGTCCTCGAACTCTATGCCTACAAAGAAATCAGGACTCCCGTCTTTGAAGCCACAGAACTGTTTGAAAAAGGGACAGGACAGACTACTGATATCGTTATCAAAGAAATGTACACTTTTAAAGATAAGGCGGGGCGGTCTTTAACCCTGCGGCCAGAATACACTCCTTCTGTGGTCCGTTCCATCATCGAAAATCGCCTGTATCTTCAGCCTGAGCCCTTGAGATTTTACTATGTTGGCCCGATGTTTCGCTACGACAAGCCGCAGAAAGGACGTTATCGCCAGTTTCATCAGGTGGATATCGAAGTGTTTGGTGAAGAGGATCCGGCCCTTGATGCTGAGATCGTGGAGATGGCGAATTATCTACTCAGAGAACTAAAGGTTTCCGCTACAGAAAACCTTGTAAATTCCGTCGGCTGTAAGAAATGCCGACCTTCCTATATAAAAGATTTGAGAAGTCGTGCAGAGAAGGCAAGACACGACCTGTGTGAAGACTGTCAGAGAAAGGTTGAGTTAAATCCTTTGAGGATTTTTGACTGCAAAATAGAGACCTGCCGTGAAGCGGCTAAAACATTTCCTAAGATTACAGATTATCTCTGCCAGGAGTGTAAGGAGCATTTCAGTAGATTTTGCGATTACCTGGCTTTCTACGGGATAAAATATAAAGTCGAACCACGCCTGGTTCGAGGCATAGATTATTACACGAAAACGACTTTTGAGATTGCCTCCTCCAAGCTGGGGGCCCAGAATGCGCTCATTGGCGGGGGAAGATACGATGATATGATGAAGGATTTTGGAGGCCCCGACATTTGTGCAATCGGTTTTGCCATGGGTTTAGAAAGGCTGATCTCAGTTGTTCCCTTTAAAGAGGAGAAGGGGGAATTCCTTTATTTAGCCTACTTAGGAGATGAATCTAAGAGAGTAGGGATGAAAGCAGTCCAGTTTTTGAGGAGAGAGAGTGTGGAGTGCCTCATTGAATACAAAGAACGAAGCATAAAAAGCCAGATGAGTCGAGCCAATAAATTGGGAGCAGCCTGGGTTTTGATTATTGGCGAAGAAGAGGTTAAGGAAAAGAAGTATAAACTGAAGAACATGGCTTCCGGTTTGCAGGTGGAGGGAACTCAAGATGAAATCCTCAAAATCATCCGAGAGTCTTCTTAGAGGATTTACTACTACCTGACAAGGATAGAACAAATGGGGACTAACAAATCATCAAAGTGGCGACGAACAGTCTACTGTGGAGAACTCCGCTCAGAGCATGCGGGAAAGGAAGTGACTCTTCTGGGATGGGTTCACAGGCAAAGAGACATAGGAAACCTGGTCTTTATTGACCTTAGAGATAGAGAGGGGGTGGTTCAGGTCGTTGTTCCTTCTTCTGAGGGAGCACTCTTGGATGAGGCCAAGAAGGTTAAGATGGAAAATGTGGTGGGCATAAAAGGGGTGGTTAAGAAGAGGGCAGAAAGATCCCGAAATCCCCAGCTTCCTACCGGAGATATAGAGGTCGAGGCCAAAAAACTGAAAATTATCGGCACATCTAAGATTCCACCCTTTGTTATTGCCGATCCTCCTCAGGCGTCAGAAGAACTCCGCTTTAAATACAGGTATCTGGATATGAGAAGGCCCTCGATGCAGCGTAACATTAAGCTCAGGCATCAGGCAGCACTCTGCATCCGCAATTTTATGAGCGAAAATGGCTTTTTAGAGATTGAAACGCCGTTCTTGACCAAATCTACTCCTGAAGGAGCTAGAGACTACCTGGTGCCCAGCCGAATGTACAAGGGAAGGTTTTATGCTCTACCTCAATCCCCTCAGCTTTTCAAGCAGATTCTGATGATTTCTGGGTTTGACCGCTATTTTCAGATCGTTCGCTGTTTTCGCGATGAAGATTTAAGAGCTGACCGCCAACCTGAATTTACCCAGATCGATATAGAAATGAGTTTTGCAGAGCCGGAGGATATATTCGGTTTGGTTGAAGCAATGATGGCCTCTGTTTTTAAACTTATAGGGGCAAAGATAGATATTCCATTTCCCCGATTAACCTACGAAGAGAGCATGGAAAAATTCGGTACGGATAAGCCAGACTTGCGCCAAGAAAAGGACAAAAAAACTTTCAAATTCGCCTGGGTCACAGATTTTCCTCTCTTTGAGTGGCGCGAGGAGGAAAAACGGCTTCTCTCCATGCATCACCCTTTCACTTCGCCTCATGAGGATGATCTAGGTTTCCTTGAGAAAGATCCGTCTAAGGTAAGAGCCAAGGCTTATGACCTGGTTCTTAATGGTGTTGAGATTGGAGGAGGTTCTATCCGAATACATGACCCTGAGCTTCAAAAGAGGATTTTCAAGCTTCTCGGCTTGAGTCAAGAAGAAGTCAAGGAAAAGTTCGGCTTTTTTTTGGAGGCCCTTCTTTACGGAACTCCTCCCCATGGTGGTATTGCGCTGGGATTTGATAGGATTGTGATGATTCTGGCTGGTGAAGAATCTATCCGAGATGTGATTCCCTTCCCCAAAACAACGAGTGCCTTGTGTTTGCTCACAGGTTCACCAGCAGAAGCAGATCCAAACCAGCTTGAAGATCTGGGACTGAAAAAGAGCAAAGGATAAGTATATAGCTATAATTATGTAATTATGGGAACGTACCCAAAAGAGACGCCTTTATATGTATTTGTCATAATAAGACTGTCCCCTTTAGGAACGTCTCTTTAGTCTTTAGTATTAGGAGGACTGCTCCCTTTGGGAATGTCCATTTAACACAAGTAATAGTTTTAATAAGAGAGTGAAGACAGTCTCGTCTAAAATACAACTTAAGGAGGCTAAAAGCATGCGTCCGAGGAAAGAGTTTTTTTTAAAGCTGGTTTTATTTTTTGTCATAATTACAACCATCAAAATCTTCGTTGATGCTCAAACTTTCGAAGCCATTAAAAACAAAGTCAAGGTCCATACCTTGAAAAGCGGCATGAAATTCATAGTTCTCGAACGTCACGAAGCTCCTGTTGTATCATTTCATGTTTATGCGGATGTGGGAAGTGCCAATGAGTCCTACGGGATAACAGGCATTTCTCACCTTTTGGAACACATGGCTTTCAAAGGCACAAGGATTGTGGGAACAAAAGACTACGAGGCAGAAAAAAAGATACTCGTAGAACTGGATGCCATTTTTGACCAGATAAAAGGAGAGAAGGCCAAGGCCAAGCCGGACGCCAAGAAACTTGAAGAAATGGAAAAGAAGTTCGAGGCTCTGCGTATGAAAGCCAAGGAATATGTTGTCACTAGTGAAGCCGACAATATGTTAATGAAAGAAGGGGATCGCATAATCAATGCCTACACCAGCAATGATGCCACGCAATACATTGACAGCCTGCCTTCAAACAAGGTGGAATTCTGGATGGCCATGATGTCAGATCGTTTTTTCAATCCTGTTTTTCGTGAGTTTTTCAAAGAAAGGGATGTTGTTATGGAGGAGAGAAGACTTGGTGTAGAGACTCGGCCAACAGGGAGAATGTTTGAAGACTTTTTTGCTACCGCTTTTAAAGCTCATCCCTACGGACATTCAGTTGTCGGCCACATGTCTGATCTGGAAAATATCACACGATTAGATGTAGAGCAATACTTCAAGAAGTTCTATGGCCCGAGTAATCTGACAGTGGGGATTGTTGGAGATGTTAAGGCAGAGGAGGTCTTCAAAATGGCCGAAGTCTATTTTGGCCGTATTCCCAGCGGCCCCAAGCCAGAGCCTATCAGGACAAAAGAGCCTGAACAGTGGGGAGAGAGGCGGGTCATCGTCGAGGCAAAATCCCAGCCAATGATTCTTATTGGCTATCACCGTCCGGACTATCGCCATGAGGACAATATTCCCTTGGAGGCTTTGGCCAATATTTTGGGTCAGGGACGCTCTTCAAGGCTTTATGAGGTTCTTGTGAAAGATAAAAAGGTAGCTGTTAATGTGATGAGCTTTAATGGATTTCCAGGTGAGAAATATTCAAATCTCATAGCCTTCTATGCTATCCCTTCCAGGGATCATACCTCTGCTGAGTGTTTGGAACTGATCGATGAAGAGATTGAAAAAGTGAAAAAGGAATTGGTAACTCCAGAGGAATTGACTAAATTTAAAAGAGGCACTGTTAAAAGCTTACTGAATGAAATGGAGTCGAATTCTAGCATGGCTGAGTTGCTGACTTATGCTGAGGTCGTCCTAGGAAGTTTGGACGCAGCCTTTGATCAGATACAACAAATCAGAGCTGTTACGGCAGAGGATGTCAAGCATGTTGCCAACAAATACCTGATCAAGAAACACAGGACAATCGGTGAGATCGTTCCTGAAAAATAAACCTCAGGGAAGAGGACATGAGCGTTATAAATTTTTTTCATAGGAAGGAAAGGACAATGAAACAACAGAGAAAATTAACTGCACTTTTTCTTGCTTTATTTCTTTCGATTCTTTTTTGTGGGACTTCTGTTTATGCTCAGATGAGCCCCAAGGAAAAGTTTATATTTCCCCCGCTGAATCCTATCAAAATGCCGAAAGTGGAAAGAGTTGAACTCGGAAACGGACTAGAACTATTTTTGGTCGAGGATCATGAGTATCCGACCATAGACATGCGGGCCATGGTGCGCCTGGGCTCTGTTTTTGAATCGGCCTCTAAAATCGGACTCGGGTCTATTACAGGGCGAGTTCTCCGCACTGGAGGGACTACGTCAATGACAGGGGATGAAATCGATAAGGAACTGGAAACCATGGCAGCCTATGTTTCAACAGGCATCGGGTTGACTTCAGGATACATAACGGTTTCTGTTCTTAAAGAAGATATTGACAGGGCTCTAGAAATCCTGGCGGATATCTTGATGAATCCTGCTTTTCAAGAGGACAAAATCAACTTGGCAAAGATCCGGGAAAAGACGGCTATCTCTCGGCGGAATGACGAAGTAGAGCAGATAGCATACCGGGAGTTTCAAAAATTAATCTATGGCAAAGACAGTCCCTATGCCCGGCATCCAGAATACGCCACTATTGAAGCTATAACAAGGCAGGACATTGTTGATTTTTACAGGAAATATTTCTTTCCGAATAACACCATTATGGCAGTATGGGGAGATTTCAGCCCAAAGGATATGGTGGCTAAGATAAAAAAAGCTCTGGGAGAATGGAAAGATACAGAAGCTGAAGTCCCTGCTCTGCCTCAGGTCAGTTATGAGTATAAATACACAATAAATTATATTAATAAGCCAGATGTCAGCCAGTCTAACATCATGCTCGGCCACATCGGCGGCCTGATGGACAACCCTGATTACCCAGCCTTGAGTGTGATGAACAGCATTCTTTCCTGGGACCGAATGTTCAAGAAAATAAGAACGGATGAAGGACTTGCTTATGATGTTTGGGGATATTATGGAGCAAACTATCAGGTTCCCGGAGTTTTTAGGTGCGGAGCTCAAACCAAATCAGAATCGACCGTTTATGCCATAGAATTAATGCTCAAAGAGCTAAAAAGAATTAGAGAGGAGGAAGTAGGTAGCGAAGAGTTGGCCAGAGCCAAGGATGAATACCTGAATTCTTTTGTCTTTAATTTTGACAGCCGCGCAAAAATAGTAAATCGTTTGATGACCTATGCCTTCTTCGGTTATCCCCTGGATTTTATGGACAGGGTTAAGAAAGGGGTGGAGAAAGTCACAAAAGAAGATGTCCTGCGAGTGGCAAAGAAATACCTCCGTCCAGATAAAGTTCAAATTTTAGTAGTGGGGAAAAAGGAAGACTTTGACAAGCCTCTCTCTACTCTAGGAGAAGTTAACGTTATTGATATCACAATTCCTGCCCTTGAGCCCAATAAGAAAACAGGCAACTAGAAGGCATGGTGCTAAAGGATTTGAGTCAGTAAATAAACACGTGGAGGCCGCAGAAGGCGCTTAATTATTTTTATTTTCTCTATTAATTACTTAAATTGATGATGTTGTTTTTAATGGTCTTGTCTCGGCTATAAATACTCCTATTATGGCCAAAATCGTGAATAAAAAAATTCTCCAGAGCGCTGTCAGTCCAATCTGGCCCAGGAGATGTTGAGATGCAAGCAACTCTCTTCCCTCTCGGGCCAAGAAACTGTCCAGGAGCATGTTAGAAGCTGCATAAAGAAGACCGATCAGGACTCCGCATGCTGCACCCATTTTCATTCGCTTCGAAAGAGATGCTCCGCCTGCGAAAGCAGCCACCGCTCCAGCTGCAAAAACAGGTACCCAGATAGCCAGCCACCAAATATCTCCTAATGTGGGTATGCGCCCGGTCAAATTGAAATAAACGACATCGGAAAGCGCCAGCACAAGAGCACCTGCAAGCATGCATAAGGGGACATGCCAGGATCTTGGCTTTAAGGCAGCGCGGAGTTCCCTACGTTGGCGAATTCGTCGGCGGATATTAAGGGGATAGTTGTAAAAAAGATCAAAAACTGCATGTTCCAGGAGCGCTCCTCTCTCTCCGAAAACAGGCACAATATGCACAGCTCCTGTCGCCCAGTGGGCGGCCATGAAGCGGGCAAGTTCCGGGTAGCGGTAAGCCATCTGGATCGGAAAAGCAAGGTAACCGATATATTTGAGGAAACTCAGGGAGAAAGCAATGTTATAGTCCTTGAAGTTTCGCTCGCGCAAAATAAGAAAGGATACATACAGTCCTCTAACAAGTGAGCCAGGAGAGACAGGCGTTACCTGGAAAAGCCCTAGAATTATACCTGCGTGTAATGTCGCCAGTTGCCATGAAAGCTCTGGATGTAACTTGATGTATATAAAGGCCACAGTTACTGAAACAATCTGGGTCACCGGAACTGTACAAACATGAACAGCAAGGCTTTTTAGATACTTCTGGATGAAGGGTTCTTTTATTTGCGATCCGATGTGTTCTGCTTCTTGTTTGTTCAGCATGCCGCTTTTCTGCCCGCGGGAGACTATTTCGCGCAGCCATCGCTCTCGGGCCTCGGCCTTAAAGTAAAGACGGAAGGGCCTGATAAAAATATGATCCAATGATTTCAAAAAGAAACGTCGGTCAGAGAAAAAGCGGTGCACCCTTGCCGGAAAGACAGAAAGCGGCAAGTGCCCGAAAAATCTCCCGGGATGCTCACTCAACTTCTGTGCTCGTTTCTCATCGACACGCCCCCTCCTGTGCCAGTGGATAAGGATTTCAGCAACGCGGGCTCGCACCCCACGGCGGAAATAATCTAAACTTGTCAGCAGGCGCCCATAATGTTTACGGTAATCCTCTCGTCCCCATAGCTTTCGCCAGAAATTCCCCAATAAGGGGATTAGTCCCAAGAAGTAAAAAATTAAGGTTGCGAATCTTTTCTTATGCAGCTGATTCGAGGTTTTCTTATCGATGATGTTGCGAATTTTCCAACCTTTTATGCTGCTCTTCAAGATTGATGACCACAGTTTAAAGCTGTAAATCAATTTAAAGTGATGATGGGTTATATCAGGTAAGGAATCGCGGTAAAGCTCTTCCGTTTCCTTGAGTTCCTCCATAGCTTCGTGCATATCGGCGAAAGTCTCAGAGTTGGCCTTCACAAAACTCAGGAGCTTGTTTACGTTTCCCCGGTCGAACTGGACAAAGCTGGCCCGGGCAATCCCTCGGAAAATAAGCTTGAAATCGGCTGGACTCATCGGAATAAAAGGAAGAAGAGCTAAGCCTGCCCGGAAATCAACAGCTACATACCCTTCAGCAGGATCAGGATCACTTGCGATCCGCTTGAGGGCATTGGGTTGGCTTTTGCAGGTCCACCATTCGTACTGACGGGCGAGCTCAAAAGCTCCCATTTCATGCATAAGTTGCACAAGGCGTTTTAAGAAGGTTCGTTTAGCGCGATACTCAGGAGAAGCCAGCTCGTCACCTGGATCTCCGACTTTCCATTTCAGCCTGGCATCCAGATTGTCATCAGCTTCGAACCTCCACATTCGTCCTTCTATCCACTCACTGATTTCTCCACAGCTCCCGAGTGCCGAATCAACGAAGGTGGCCAATATGTCCACGACCGCCTCTTCAGAGCCGATTCTGATCTTTGCCCCACGCCGGATAAACTTCTGCCATAATGCGCCTGCCCTGACCGCAGCTGAATTGACCTGGAGTGAAAATGGTCCTTGAAAGGCAATAGCATAGACGATGTTGCGGAACAATTTTGCCAAGCCTGTGGGAGGGATGAAAATTTTCATGGCATAGGAATGACCCACATCCAGACCTTCAAGCGGCCCCTCAGGAGCTTCAACGGCTAAAGCCTTTACCTTGTAAACCTGACCAGCATATCCGCCGCCCACAAACTTTTCCACTTCTAACTTTAGCCGGCCTGTTCGTGCCGGAGCCACGCCTTTGATCTCATAGGAAAGCTCAGCGCCAGGGTCGTAGCGCTTGATGCGCTGGGGGCGAAAGATCTTTTGACTTCGGAAGAGCTGCCCTAACATCCGGCAGGCTTTGATCGAATATTCAACTCCCATTCATGGCGCCTTTATAAATATTCAATTTTGCCTTTTTGTTTTATTTTCTCCACAATGTCTTTCACTTTCTGATCCATATTCTTTTGAGTGATGAGAAGGGCATCTTCCGTATCCACCACAATGATATCCTTAACTCCTATAAGGGCTGTTAATTTGTGGGGATTATACAGGAGGCAGTTTTGTGAATCCAGCATAATGCTTTCTCCTCTCAGAGCATTTCCCTCCTTGTCCCGAGGCCATATGTCCGCTAACGAGGACCAAGCTCCCACATCAGACCAGCCAAAATTTCCTTTGCCCATCAACACTCCCTCTGCTTTCTCCATCAGAGCATAGTCTATGGATATTGAAGGAATCTCCTCAAAGATAGAGGCGATCCGGGTTTCGTCTTTGTTTTTTAGAGCATCAAGAATCTTTTGCCAATAAATAAACATGGAAGGCGCGTGCTTTTCAAGCTTTTGGACGAAAATATCTGCCTGCCAGAGAAACATTCCTGAGTTCCAGAAATAGTTTTCCTCTTCTAAAAAATTCTTGGCTTGCTCATATTCAGGTTTTTCCTTGAATTCCTGGACGTGAAAAAAGGGCTCATCCAGGAATTGGAGAGGCTTTTCAGGGGAAAATCGGATATAGCCGTATCCAGTCTCCGGATATGCGGGAGGAATTCCAAAAGTGATGAGGTTTTCTCCTTTAGCGGCTGCTGTGGCCCCAGCATCGAGCTTTTTCAGGAAAAAAGGAGCGTCCTTTATGAGATGGTCAGCGGGCAAGGCAGCCAGGACCGCCTTGGGATCCTGGAGATAAATCCAGGCTGTGGCCAGCATCAAAGAAGGAGCTGTGTTTCTTCCCTGAGGTTCTACAAGAAGATTCTCTTCAGGAAGATCTGGAAGGAGACTTCTTATAACTTGGGTTTGGGCAAAGTTAGCAATAGTGTAGATATTGTTCGAGGGGACCTTTGCCAAAAGACGATGGACCGTTTCTTCGATCATTGTTTTTTCGCTGACAATCGGAAGAAACTGCTTCGGCTTTTTCTTTCGGCTCAACGGCCAGAATCGAGTGCCGGCACCCCCGGCCATTATAACTGCTCGAATATCCATTTTAATCTCCTTTAATAAAAGCAGTTAAGTTATTCATTCTATGTGATAAAGGATAAAACAAGAGCTGCAGCGCCCGCAATAAGAATGGGTGAAATTTATTAAGCCCTGAAGGATTCCTGAGAAGGGACTCTCGAATAAGCTCAAGAACGCTCTAACCTTTTTATGGCATTCTCAACAGCACCTTTAACCTCTTTTTCTATGGCCTTGAGGGCTTCTTCTGTATCGCCTTCAAAACGAAGAACTAGGACTTCTTGAGTGTTTGAGGCCCGAACCAGGCCCCACCCCTCAGGAAAAATTGCCCTGACACCGTCTATATCGATGATGGGGTATTTTTGAGAAAGCTCTTTTTTTACTTCCTCGACTATTTTGAATTTCACCTCATCTGAGGCGTAAATCCTGATTTCCGGAGTATAGTAGGTTTTGGGCAGTTCAGAGAGCATCTGGGAGAGCCTTTTTTCTGACCTGGAGAGGAGTTCCAGCAGGCGCGCCGAGGAATAAATGGCGTCATCAAAACCGAAGTATCTGTCGGCGAAGAAGATGTGGCCGCTCATCTCCCCGGCCAGAAGAGCTTTTTCTTCCTTGATTTTTTTCTTGATCAAGGAATGACCGGTTTTCCACATGATCGGCCGGCCGCCCAATTTTTTAATTTCTTCGTAAAAAACTTTAGAGGCTTTCACTTCGGAGATGATAGAAGCTCCTGGATTCCGCGAAAGTATATCCTGCGAGAAGAGGACCATGAGGAGGTCGCCCCAGATGATGTGCCCCTCATCATCAATGACTCCAATCCTGTCTCCGTCTCCATCGTAAGCTACGCCCAAATGTGCTTTTGACTTGATGACTTGTTTGATGAGGTCTTCGAGGGCTTCAGGAAGAGTTGGGTCAGGATGGTGGTTGGGAAAGTTGCCGTCCATCTCACAGTAGAGTTCAATAACATCACATCCCAACTTTTTGAGAAGAGGGCAAGCTATAACCCCTGCAGTTCCGTTTCCAGCATCCACGACCACCTTCAGTTTTTTTTCGAGTCTGATATTTTTCTCAACATAATCTTTGTATTCAGGAACAATATCGTAAGTTCTCCTGGAAGTGCTTTCCTCTTTTATGAAATCATTGTCTTGAATGATGGCGAATATGCTTTGGATGGCTTCTCCGTAGAGTGTTTCCTCTCCAAGCATTATTTTGAAGCCGTTATATTCAGGGGGGTTGTGGGAGCCGGTGATCATCACTCCGGCCTCCATTTTTTTGTGATAAATGGCGAAATAAAGGAGGGGAGTCGGGATGACGCCGAGCTCTACGATCTTACACCCTGTTGAGAGAAGGCCCCTGGATAGAGCTTCAGAAAAGAACGGAGAGCTGAGTCGGCAGTCTCTTCCCAGGGCTACCTCTTTTCTCTCATGCCGGCGAAAATAGGTCCCTATTCCTTTTCCCAGTAATTCAACAGTATCTTGAGTCAGGTCCTTATCGACAACTCCTCTTATATCGTACTCTCTGAAAATTTCTGGTTTTATTTTCACCTTATCCTCCAGCTGACCAGGAAAAAGTAACCGGCTCTCGTGTAGCTGATTATATTTTTAGTTTTAGATTTTTTCCTTCAGCTTAACAAAATCTTTAAGGCTGGCTTCAACGGTTGGCCATTTATTCTGGGCTTCAAGAATGAATTCTATAAATTCCCGTACCGCTCCTTTCCCCCCAGGATTGCCGCAGATAAAATGACTGTGCTTCTTTATCTCTGGGTGCGCATCTGCCACGGCACCAGCCAGCCCTACAGATTTTATAACCTCAAGGTCTCCTACGTCATCGCCTATGTAGGCAATTTGCTCCGCATGCAGTTTGTTTTTTTCGAGGATTTCCAGTAGAACCTTTTTTTTATCAAGAATTCCCTCATAAACCTCCATGATCTTCAACTTTTCAGCCCTTTTTTTCAGGGAACTTGATATTTTTCCGGTTATGATACCTGTCTTTAGGCCCGCCATGCGGGCGAGTAAAACTCCTGTCCCGTCCTTGACATTGTATGATTTGAGTTCTTCGCCGTCAGGAAGGAGAAGGAGGCTTCCGTCAGTAAGCGTGCCGTCGACATCCATAATGATCATTTTGATTTTACGGGCTCGCTCTTTTTCTTTCATCAGAGCATCTCTGTCCGCCATAAATCATGGAGATGGATGATTCCCTCAATTTCCCCTTTTTTATTCTTAATTATTAAGGAAGTGATTTTGTTCTCTTCCATGAGGTTTAAGCCCTTGGTGGCTAAATCCTCTTTATCGATCGTGATTGGGTTTGGAGTCATACAATCTTGAGCGGTTTTTTGCAGTAAATTTTTTCCGAATTTTTGGATCAGCCGTCTTAGATCGCCGTCTGTTATAATCCCCAAAAGCTTTTCCTGTTTGTCTATCACACACGTCATTCCTAATTTTTTCTTTGTCATTTCCTCAAGGACAGCATTCATCGGAGTCTTTTGAGACACGCGGGCGATCTCTCTTCCTTTGTGCATTAAATTTTTAATTTTGAGAAGCTTTTTTCTGGCTTCACCTCTGGGGTGAACAAAAACGAAATCTTTTTCTCCGAATCCTTTCTTCTTCATCAAGGCGATAGCGACAGCATCTCCCATCGCCAAGGCGGCGGTAGAGCTTGCTGTGGGGATCATGCCGTTAGGTTCCGCTTCCCTTTCGACCTTCGCCTCCAAGACGATATCGCTGTACTTGGCCAATTTTGAATTTTTATCGCCTGTGATGCTGATGAGTTTTATCCCAGTCCTTTTCACGAAATCCAGGAGATCAACAAGCTCTCTGGTTTCTCCGCTGTAAGAGATCGCTATGAGAAGATCCTCTTTGATGATCATACCGAGGTCTCCGTGTCCAGCTTCAGCCGGGTGGATAAAAATGGCAGGAGTACCGCAGCTGGACAAAGTGGCGGCGATTTTCCGGCCTACATGACCTGATTTTCCCATGCCAGTAACTATAACTCGGGATTTTGTCTGGAAAAGAAGCTCAATTGCCTTTGCAAAACTTTCATCCAGTCCGGAAGCCAAGGTTTTAACTGCTTTTGCCTCTGTTTCCAGCACATATTTACCGGTTCGAATGATATCATTTTTTGTCATGGTTTTTATTATTCCTTATGAGTGATTATTATTCATATCTATTGCTTGCTTTAGTCGAAGCAGCGAAGCCAGAAGATTACGTAAGTCTTTTAATATCAATGAATTATATTTGTCTGAGAGAGCTTGGGAAGGATTATCGTGGACTTCAAGAAAAACTCCATCCGCACCAACGCTCACGCCTGCCTTTGCTTTGTAGGGGATAAATTCAGCCTCTCCTCCTGAGGAACTTCCCTCGCCGCCAGGCTTTTGAACGCTATGGGAAGCATCTATGACAACGGGAAATCCCCATTTCTTCATGACTGGAATGGAACGGATGTCGAAAACTAAGTTATTATAACCGAAAAAGGTTCCTCGTTCAGTGATGATTAATTTTTCATTTCCCTGGCTGAGGGCTTTTTCCACTGCATTTTTCATTTCTTGAGGAGATAAAAACTGTCCTTTCTTAAGGTTAAGGGTTTTTTGAGTTTTAGAAGCTTCGACGATTAAATCTGTCTGCCGGGAGAGCAAAGCCGGAATTTGGATAACATCCAGCACCTGGGCAGCCTTCTCGATCTGGTTTGTTTCGTGAACATCGGAGAGGACAGGAACGTGAAGCTCATCTTTTATAGTGCGCAGGATTTCCAATCCTCGTTCCGCACCAGGTCCTCTGTAGGAAGATATTGAAGAGCGGTTTGCCTTGTCGTATGAGGCTTTAAAAATAAATGAAATTTTGAGATTTTCGCATATTTTTTTTATTTCTTTTGCCATGAAAAAAGCATGGTCTTGATTTTCGATCACACAGGGACCTCCAATCAGGAAAAAGGGATTGGTTCCGCCTATTTTAACTTTTTCGTTTATGAGTATTTCTTTGGGAACGATAGGCATAACTTGCTCCAATAAAAGCCTTGAAAAGAGGATGAGGCTTTAAGGGTTTAGATTTAAACTCAGGATGAAACTGGCACCCAAGAAACCAAGGATGCTTCTTGATCTCGATAATTTCGACCAAATTATGATCCGGGTTTTTTCCTGAGATGAAAAGACCCGCCCTGGCTAAGATTTCCTCGTATTCAGGATTGAACTCATACCGATGACGGTGGCGGTCATAAATGTTCAATTTACCATATGCCTTCTCAGCGAACGAGCCTTTTTCGAGGCGACAGAGAAACTTGCCTAACCTCATAGTGCCTCCCAGGTCTTTTATTCCTTTCAATTCCCGCAACATAAAGAAAATTTTATGAGGAGTTTTGGGATTAAATTCTGTGCTGTTAGCGTTGTTGAGCGAGGCGATATTTCGGGCAAACTCGATGGTTGCGGCCTGCATGCCTAAGCAAATGCCGAAAAATGGAACCTTATTCTCACGAGCATATTTAACAGCCTTGATCTTACCTTCGATTCCTCTTACGCCGAAACCACCTGGAACCAGAATCCCATCTGCACCTGCCAAGATTTTCTCGGTTTTTCCCTTTTCTAAATCCTCGGCCTCTATCCAGGATATGTTGACCTTAAGCTGGTGAGCAATACCTCCATGATCTAAAGCCTGCTTCAGGCTAAAATAAGAATCATGAAGCTCAGCATACTTGCCGGCAAGGGCAATATCGACTTCATCCCTGGGGTTTTTCATGCTTTCCACCAGGGCTTTCCAGCTCCCCAGACGCCTTTTCTTCTGGTCAAGGTTAAACTGTTTCAGGATAATGCTATCCAGTGCTTCTTGGGCAAAAACAAGGGGCACTTCATAAATATTATCCACATCTTTGGCAGTGATAACAGCTTCTAAGGGCACGTTAGTAAACAGAGAAATTTTAGCCTTTATATCTTTATTAAGAGACCTGTCCGTTCGGCAGAGAATAATGTCAGGCTGAATTCCTACGGCTTGTAGCTCGCGCACACTGTGCTGAGTTGGCTTTGTTTTCAGTTCTCCAGATGTCTTGATAAAAGGGACCAATGTCAGATGAATAAAAAGGGTATTGTCAGCCCCCAGAGAAAGCCTCATCTGTCTTATCGCTTCAAGGAAAGGCTGGCTTTCAATGTCTCCCACAGTGCCGCCTATTTCAACGATAACTATATCGTTTTTGTCAGCTACAGCGTAAAAAGCGTCTTTTATCGCGTCAGTGACATGAGGGATCACCTGGACCGTTTTGCCGAGGTATTCTCCCTTGCGTTCTTTTCTTATGATAGACTCGTAAATCTTTCCAGCTGTCCAGTTATGAGCTTTGGTCGTTTTTGTAGAGGTGAACCGTTCGTAATGCCCCAGATCAAGGTCTGTTTCAGCTCCGTCATCTGTGACATACACTTCTCCATGCTGGAAGGGATTCATCGTGCCTGGATCCACGTTAAGATAAGGATCGAATTTTTGGATAGTTATTTTGTAGCCGTGACTTTCCAGTAATCTTCCGATAGAAGCTGCGGCAATTCCCTTGCCCAGGGTGGATAGGACTCCTCCTGTGATGAAGATAAACTTAGTCATTTGCTCCTTTGTTCAAAAAATTTTCAACCTTGATTATATCCTGAGGAGAGTCAACACTCAAGGTAGAAAATTGGGTTTCGATTATTTTTATTTTGTAGCCGTTCTCCACAGCTCTAAGTTGCTCCAGATTTTCTGTTTTTTCTGACTTAGATGGCGGCATCTCGGAAAAAGCAAGAAGGAACTCTTTCTGGTAGCCATAGATTCCTATGTGCTGTAGGAAGTAGTCTCGGGCTTCGAGAGGAAGAGGAGAACGAGAGAAGTTAAGGGCAAAGCCTTCCCTGTCCACGGCTACCTTGATAACGTTTTTATCATAAAGGAGGTCCATATCTTTCTGTTTGGCCGCAAGAGTAGCCATGGGGATGGCCTTATCCTGCAAAGCTTCCACCACGTCGTCTATCATCTCCCCTCTGAGGAGAGGTTCATCTCCCTGAATATTGATGACAATTGAAGTTTTTATATTCTTGGCTACTTCAGCAACTCGCTCAGTTCCGGAATTATGCAAACGAGAAGTCATCTGGACTTCTGCTCCAAAATCTTCAGCAGCCTCTAAAATTTTCTCGTCATCAGTGGCTATGATGAGACGATCGAGAAACTTTGCTTCTTGTGCTCGCTCGTAAACTCTTTGGATCATCGGCTTTCCCTGGATAAGAGCCAAGGGTTTTCCAGGGAATCGCTGAGATTGATAACGAGCGGGGATGACGCCTGTAGCCAGTTTCAACTTTGATATCCCGAATCAGGTTTTTTCTCAGGTAATGATTGGAGAACCTCTTCGGCTTTTTCTTCTTTCTCCGCCGGAGAAACTTGATTTGTTATCTGGCAGTTTGCCTCAAGATAAGCCCCTTCTTCCACCGCTAATTTGGGCGTTATGACTGTACCGATTACTCTTCCGCTGGCGTTTATTTCGACTTTTTCCTTAGCTTGGATGGTGCCCTTGACCTCGCCGTTTATGATAATATTGCCAATTTTAATGTCTGCTTCGACTTTTCCATTATCCCCGACAATAAGTACCGATTCAGAGTCTATTTTTCCTATGAAACGTCCGTCAATCCGGAAAGAACCCTTAAAAATTAAATCACCTCTAATTTCAGTGTCTTTATCGAAGAAACCAGTGAGCTTATTTTCATCTACTGTCTTTTCTTCCATGGGTTCACTCCTTGATTTTTTCATAAATCCTGTTTAAATCGTCAGTCGAGAAATAATAAATTTTGATATGCCCTTTTTTCTGGCTTCCCGAGATTGAAACTTTCGTTGCCAACAGCTTGACCAATTGTTCTTGAAGAGCCTTAAGGTCAGGATCAGGCATGTGTCTTTTTTGGCTGGGTACAGCCTGTTTGAGTTTGTAAGCCATTTTTTCGACATCCCGGACAGAAAGATGTTTTTGAATGATTTGGCGTGAAACAGAAATTTGGAGCTTGGGGTCTTCAATAGCAATCAAAGCTCTGGCGTGCCCCATAGAAATCTTACGCTCTGCCAGATCATCCTGGATTTCTTTGGGAAGGTTGAGAAGACGCAGGTAATTGGCCACAGAGGTCCTGTCTTTTCCAACTTTTTCAGCGATTTCCTGTTGAGTATAGTCCAGCTCTTGAACTAATTTCTGATAGGCCAAGGCTATTTCTAAAGGATTGAGATCTTCCCTTTGAAGGTTTTCCACGAGGGATATCTCGAGCTGCTGCACCTTGGGCATGGAGCGGATGAGAGATGGAATTTTTCGCAGGCCGACTTTTTGAGCTGCACGCCACCTCCTTTCCCCAACAACAATTCGGTAATGATTTCCTTCAGAAACAACGATAATAGGCTGGAGAACTCCGGATTCTTTTATTGAGCGAGCTAGCTCATCAATAGATTCCTTGTCGAATTTCAGCCTCGGTTGAAGAGGATTCGGCTTGAGCTGTTCAATTTCTAAATCAGCGTATCTTTCTTCTTTTAGTATTCCATACTCTTCAGGGATGAACGCCTTTAATCCTTTTCCTAAAGCTTTCCTTTTCATATCTGTAGCATCTCCCGCGCTAAATTGAGATAGGCCTCGGCTCCTTTTGATTTTCTGTCATGGAGCTGAATCGGTTTGCCAAAACTGGGAGCTTCGGCAAGTCTTACTGTTCGAGGAATAATGACCTCGAATATGATGCCCTTTAAAGAACGTTTAACCTCTGCTGCAACCTGTTTGGAAAGGTTTGTTCGTTCGTCGAACATAGTCAAGAGAATACCTTCGATGGAAAGAGACGGGTTCAAATGAGTGCGAACCTCATCATAGATGTGAAGGAGTTCTGGGATGCCTTGCATACAGAAAAATTCGCATTGTACGGGAATAAGAACTGAGTCAGCAGCAGTTAAAGCGTTAATAGTCAAAAAGCTCAGCGAAGGAGGGCAATCGATTAGAATAAAGTTAAAGAAATTTTTTATTCTACTTAGGGCAACCTGCAGCCTCCTTTCTTTTGCTTCTTCGGAAAAAAGTTCTGCCTCTACTCCTAGCAGTTCAGGGGAGGAAGGACAGATATAGAGGTTATCGAGCTCGGTGGACTGGATATAATCCGTCATGTCCTGTCCGTTCATCAGAGCCTGGTAGATCCCCTTTTTGTCCTCTTTTTTCTTCCCGAGGCCAGAGGTAGCCATTCCTTGAGGGTCCAAGTCCACAACCAGAACTTTCCTCTTCTTTAAAGCCAAAGAAGCGGCAAGGTTAATCGCGGTCGTTGTTTTCCCAACTCCGCCCTTTTGGTTGGCTATGGCTATAATCTTGCTCATCGCTATCTAATGTTTCACGTGGAACATTTCCCCTTTTTCTGATTTCCTCTTTTGAATGCTTAAATAGATATGCAGGTTCAGTGTGGCTGCGGGAGTTATTCCAGGGATCTTTTTTGCCTCCCCTATCGTTTGAGGCCGAATTTCTTCCAATTTTTCCATCACTTCCCCAGTCAGCCCAGGTATTTTCCTGAAATTTGTATTTTCTGGGATTTTCTCTCCCTCAATTTTTTTAATTCTGGCAATTTCTTTCTCTTGTTTTTTTAAATAGCCCTCGTATTTTACCTCTGACTCGACATGTCGTATTTCTTCATCAGTTAACAGCCCACTGAATTTTTTATATTCTACCACATTTTTGAATTTCACTTCAGGTTTTTTTAGCAGGTCCTTCAGCCTCAGTTTTTCTTTATTTTCTGTTATTATTCTTTCTTTCTGGAGAAAATGCATAGCTTTTTCTATCCTCTCCTGTTTTTTTTGGTAAGCTTCATAGTCTTGTTCTTTAATGAGCCCATAATTGTATCCATACTGAGTCAACCTTTTATCCGCATTGTCAATCCGAAGGAGGAGCCTGTATTCAGCGCGCGATGTGAAGAGACGATAAGGCTCATCAACTCCTTTAGTGACGAGATCATCGATGAGCACCCCTATATACGCCTCATCCCTCCCAAGAACGAAATATTTCTCCTTTTTTATTTTTAAAGAAGCATTTATGCCGGCCATCAAGCCTTGGGCAGCTGCTTCTTCGTACCCAGAGGTTCCGTTGATCTGGCCGGCCAAGAACAAATTTTTAATATTTTTTGTTTCGAGAGAGGGGTTAAGTTGGGTAGGAATAACTGCATCGTATTCAATGCCGTAAGCTGGCCTCAATATTTTCGCCGTATCCAGGCCAGGGATACTTTTCAGGATTTCCTTCTGGGTTTCAAGAGGCAGACTGGAGGAGATGCCGTTAACGTATATTTCGGCTGTCTCTAAGCCTTCAGGCTCAAGAAAAAATTGATGTCTTTGATGATGGGGAAATTTGACGACTTTATCCTCTATAGAAGGACAGTAACGAATCCCTATACCAATTATTTTTCCGCTGTACAGAGGGGATTTATCCAGATTCTTTCTGATAACTTCATGGGTTTTTTGATTCGTATATCCAATATGGCAGAGGATTTGGTTTTTTAGCTCTTTTTTAGTACGAAAAGAAAAAGGAATTGGCTTTTTATCTCCGGGTTGAGGGGTAAACTGGCTCCAGTCTATGGTTTGTTCATGAAGTCTCATCGGTGTGCCCGTTTTCAAACGAAATGTTTTCAGTCCTAATTTTTTCAAATTTTCGCTGAGCTCGTGTGAAGTTGGCTCGTTAGCTCTTCCTGCGGAATAACTATGAAGGCCGATGTGGATGAGGCCGTTCAAGAATGTTCCCGGAGTCAAGATAAGAGCTTTTGCTAACAGCCGATTTCCTTCCAAAGTCATAACTCCTTGCACTCTTTTATCCTTTATAAGAATTTCTGTGACAATTCCCTGGAAGAGCGTTAAATTCGGGACTTTTTCCAACCAGTTTTTCATGGTCAGCCTGTAGAGGGCTTTATCAGATTGTGCCCTTGGTGCTTGAACCGCTCCACCCCGACTTCGATTCAGGAGTCTGAATTGTATTCCTGTCTCGTCAGCCAGGAGACCCATGATACCGCCCAGGGCGTCTATTTCTCGGACCAGATGTCCTTTGGCCAGTCCTCCTATAGCAGGATTGCAGGACATCTGAGCGATTGTTTCGAGATTGATGGTGATGAGGCATGTTTCAAGACCCATGGTAGAGGCTGCGTAAGCGGCTTCACATCCTGCGTGACCGGCGCCGACTACAATAACGTCATATTCATCCACAAAATTCATCTTTTTTCCTATTTTCCTACACAGAATCTGCTGAACATGTCTTCAATGATATCATCCGTATGAATTTCTCCAGTAAGCTGGCCGATTAAAGGGATTGTCTTTCGGATTTCTTCAGCATAAATTTCTTCGGGATGGCCTTCTTTAAGGAGGCGGAGGCCGTCAATCAAGTGGTCAAGTATATTTTCAAGCAGGAGTTTTTGCCGCAAATGAAGAATAACCTCTTCTCCCTGTTTCTGATTGGGGACAAAAAACTCATAGATCATCTCTTTAAGCTTCCCTAGGTTTGTTCCTTTTAAAGCTGAAATTTCAAGCGCAGGCAGGGATTCTGCCCGGCTTTTAACATTTTTTTTGCTCATTTTTTGAGGGAGATCAATTTTATTAAAAAGGAGAATGGTCTTTTTGTTTTTAAATTTTTTGATAAGCTTAACATCTTCAGAGCTTTTGCCTTGAGAAGAATCAAGGAGAAGGAGCACTCCATCAGCCTGAGATGCCAGTATTTTTGCTCTTTTTATCCCTTCTTTTTCTGCCATATGAACGGGGCTGCCCAAACCAGCCATGTCGATCAGGGTGAAAATGGAGCTATTTATATTTAATTTATCGCATAAATAATCTCTTGTCGTTCCAGGATAAGGGGTGACAATGGCCCTTTCTTTTTGGAGAAGTGAGTTAAATAGAGTAGATTTGCCCACGTTTTTTCTTCCTGTGATGGCTAATGTCAGGCCTGCGGAAAGCGTTTTTCCCAGATCATAGCTTTCTACAAGATTTCTTAAGGAATGAATGGCCTTTTCCATTGTTTTCGATATCTGCTTTGGAGAGATTCGCAGTCCCTCCTCCGGGAATTCAATGCTGGCTTCGATTTGAGAGAGGAGGTGGATAATCTTGTTGGGGAGAGTGGCTATTTTTTGGGAATGGTTTGGTTCGAGCTGGGTATTGGTTATTTTTGGGTGTTTTTATGTGGGGGGTTGGTTGTTTTGGTTTTTTGGTTCAGCCTGGAGAATGTCGATTCTTCCGCTAAGAAAAGCCCGAAGAGTGAACTCTCCGGGTCTGGCGTGTCTTGCTCCGGCTTTTATGCCGAGGCGGACAACCTCCTCGAGGATTACAGGACTTCCATGACAGCTTATTTCCACCACATCTTCCTTGGTGTAAGTATGGGGTGAAGGGAGATAAGTCAGATAGGCTTCTTCGAAGAATTCCTTTTGTTCAAAATGATACAGGTTTCCCAAAATGGGGTGACGAGGAGGGATTTGGGCCTTGTTTTTCTTCGGCTTGAACATTTTTTTGGCTATCGGCAGTGATTTTTTTCCGCTGAGACGGACGATGCCCAGACCACCGTAGCCCAGAGGGGTGGAGATGGCAATGATCGTATCTTCAAGCATGACTCATATATAATAAAACGTGAAGGGTAAAACGTAAAGTGCGGAAAAAAGGGAAAAAAAGGGGACAGGCTGCTTTTTCTAGTGTTGGGATCAAGCCTTATCCAATGGAATGCTATAAGGACGAGAGTGCGGGAAAATATCGTTCCCCGATGGCAAGACCTTATCCCACATAATAGAAATATTTCTTAAGAGCTAAGAGGAGATAGGCTACTCTTTCTGGTGTACTGTCCACGAGTAGAGATTATTCTCGTTCTTATTGAAAAAGTAGCCTGTCCCCTTTATTTGGTTTCGCTCTTTACGGGGAAAATTTTGATTCGTTTCAGAAATCCATCGCCGATACTTTCAGTCGAAGTTCCTGAAACTTGATTCACAGCTATATGGACGATTCTTCTTTCATAAGGATTCATCATATCCAGGATTTCATCCTTGCCCGTTTCGTGGACATGATGAGCAATATGCTGGGCATACTCCCTTAACTGCGTTTCTTGCTTTTTTCTATAAAATTCGCAGTCGGCTTGAACTTTTTGGGGAGAGATTTTATTGAGGATGTGTTGAAAGGCATGGAGCAGTGATCCATCTTTGTGCAGGAGAAAGTGTTTGTCCTCTCCTTCAAAAATGAGATAGATCATGTCGTTTTTTCTTTTTATCTGGTAGTTTATTTCAAGGGGCAGAAGAGACAGGATCTGATCGAGAAATTTAGCCACAGGATTTTCTTCTGGTTCTTCCCGCGGCCAGGCGCGGATTACAATCTCTTTAGTCTTGATTCCAAAGAGCTTTGTTTTTTCTGTGACAATTTCATAGTTTATTTTGCTCCGGGGGAGCTTGAGAACATGCTCGGCGTGGCCAATGACTTCGTCTAAATTTTTTCCTTTGAATTCTTTTTCTTGATTATTTTTTTCTTCTTTTGCCATGAGATTCTCTCTTTTTCTTTTGCCTCAAGCGATTCATGATGTACTGCTGGCCGATTTGGAGGACATTGTTGGTCAGCCAGTAAAGGACAAGGCCGCTTTGAAATTGTGCAAAAAAGATAGTCATTATAACAGGCATGAAGAGCATCATCCTTGCCTGAGTGGGGTCAGCAGATGTGGGGGTCATTTTCTGGCTTATGAATTGAGTGATGCCCATCAGGATTGGAGTAACATAGAATGGATCCTTTACGGAAAGGTCTTTTATCCAAAAAATGAAGGGACTGTGCCTGAATTCAATGGCTACGACCAGAAGCCGGAAAAATCCCCAGAAGACGGGGATTTGGATGAGCAGGGGTAAGCAGCCTCCAGCCGGATTGACACCGTGTTGTTTGTAGAGTTTCATGATTTCTTCGTTCATTTTGCGGCGCTGGGCGATATCCTGTTTGGCCTTTTTGTATTTGGCTTTCAGAGCTTTAATCTTGGGCTGGAGTTCCTGCATCTTGGACATGGAGCGCATGCTGCTGTAGGTTAAGGGAAAAAAGAGAATTTTGATAATAAAAGTGAGGATGATGATAGAGATTCCCCAGTTAGGGATACGTTTATGGATAGATTTGCTGGCTCTGAGGAGGATTTCAGAAATAACCCCAAAAAATCCGAACTTTATCAGTCTTTTTGCTTCGTAGCCGAACTTACTTAAAATATCGAAATCTTTAGGTCCTATATAAACCTTTTGGGGAGAGCTCGCGGAGAGAAAAAAGTAAGGGTTTTCTTCTGGCCCTTCTCGCAGGAAAGACGCGGTTGCTTTTTCAGGAGAAGTGAGGAAAAGTGCTGCGTAGTAATTATCTTCATAGGCGGCCCATTGGACGAAATAAAAATCATTATGTTTCTTCGCGGTCAAATCTTCCCATTGCTTTATTTGCGCAAATTTTCTTTCTTCCAAACGGTCTTTTTTAGGGCGAGCTGGCGGTGGAAAAACAGCCATGCCTCTTGCTCCTCCGAACCGGCTCTTTAGCTCGGTTGCAGTGGGATTACCAATGCCTGGACCCCAAAGAGCATGGAACTCGATTTTTTGTCCGTATTTCCAAACATTGATTGTCACATCAAAATCATATTTTCCATCCTGGAAAGTAAGGATTTTCTCCACGCGGGTCCCTTTATCATCTGCATACTGAAAGCGGAGTTCACCTGTCCGGCCGCCTTCCAGTTCTAGCTTGAGATTTGAGAATTCGAAGAGGGCAGTGTTGATAGTGCTATCGAAGGATGAATCATCTGTTCTCAGGGAAAAAGGATATATATCAAGCTCTGCCGCTCGTAGAGAAACAAGCTCCAAGTCTTCTCTATTCTCATCCGTATGTTTTTTAAGCTTCCAACTCTCTAACACCGCTCCCCTATTACTCCATACAGCTTGATACAAAGAAGTATCGATCAGGATTTCTTTTTTAGCCTGGGCTGAGATCGGCTGAAGGTCTCTCTCTTCTTCTGCAGGCTCTCTTTCCTCTGTTATCGCTGGAGGAGAAAGGAGTTCTCTTTCTGCAGGCTTTTGCTCAGGCTTTTTCTCTATCTCTGTGAGACTTTCTGGTGGAACTTCTGGCTGTGGCTGTTTTTTAATGAAAAATGCCTGATAGAGAATCAAAATCAGGAAAGAAAGGACAATAGCTATTAGTACTCTTTTTTCCATCTATGGACCTCTTAAGGAACGAGATCGACTCCTCCTGGGTGAAATGGGTGACACTTGAGAAGCCTTTTCCCTCCCAAAAATATTCCTTTAAGCAAACCATGCTTTTTTATGGCTTCGTAGGTATAGCTCGAGCATGTAGGATAGAAACGGCAGTGACGGCCAAGCAGCGGTGAGATGAGCACTTGGTAACATCTTATCAAAAACAAAACAATGTTTTTCATAGAGATTATCTATTTTGACCGATGGATCTTAGGGCAGCAAAGTAGTCTTCCTGAAGCATGAGCCAGGAGGCTTCGAGGATTTCTTTTTTAGCAATGATTAAGATGTCAAAGGGGCTTTCGAACAGGTTTTTATTCCTTCGGAAGAGAGATCTCATCTGTCTTTTGATTTTATTTCTTTTAACGGCATTACCTACTTTTTTGCTGATGACAACAGCCATTCTGGAGAAACTCAAGTCGTTGGAGATATAGATAAGATTAAAATATTTTCCTCTGTAACGGTTGCCCTTTTTGTAAAGCTGCGAAAATTCTTTTTTATTTCTTATCCTCTCCTGAGGGCTAAGGGTTTCGTTCATTAGCCAGCAAGTCTTTTTCTTCCTTTTTGTCTTCTGTTCTTGATGACATGCTGGCCACCTTTAGTTCTCATCCGGACTAAAAAGCCGTGATTTTTTTTTCTCTTTCTTTTATTAGGTTGGAAAGTTCTTTTCATGTCTTCTCTTTGACTTTAGAGGAAGTATGTTAATAAA
>CAYUXD010000001.1:23552-40154 GCA_964448655.1 uncultured Eubacteriales bacterium | reverse complement strand
GAATGGAGAATGGCGTTAAAAATCTGAAGGGAGCTAGGCTATTTCCCAAAACCTTGTCTAATAACAGAATTGGAAATGCTTGTGATAATAGAAAGAAAATTGACTTCAATTCTCTATTGTCTTATAGTTGTTTTGACCATGGACTGGGAAAAAATTGCTCGAGAACTAAGCATAAAAACAGCTTCAAAAATCATTCTTTTGGTTCTGGATGGTTTGGGTGGACTTCCCGTTCAGGGGAAAACAGAACTTGAAGCTGCTCACACTCCGAATCTCGACCGTCTTGCCGCAAAAAGTGTTTGCGGCTTAGCTGACCCTGTTTTCATGGGCATCACTCCTGGCAGCGGACCAGCCCACCTTTCTCTGTTCGGTTACGATCCCTTGAAATACCTCCTGGGCCGCGGAATCCTGGAGGCTCTCGGATCTGGCGTAGAGGTAGCGAAAAATGATCTGGTAGCCAGGGGAAATTTTGCAACTTTGAGAGACAATCTTATCGTCGACAGAAGAGCGGGCAGGATCCCCACCAGCGCCAATGAAAAGCTGTGCCTGAGAATCAATAGTTCTTTAAAGAGTGTCAAGGGTGTAAAAATCACCCTTTTCCCCGGGAAAGAGCACCGCTTTGTGGTCAAATTCAGCGGAGAAGGGCTTTCAGATGCTCTCTCGGATGCAGACTCCCAAAAAGACAACAAGCCCAGAGTCCCTGCTCAAGCATTATCCAAAGAAGCCGCAAAAACTGCCCAATTAGTAAACAATTTTATTGATGAGGTGATAGATCTCTTGAAGGATTCTGCGAGTGCCAATGCCATCCTTTTAAGGGGATTCTCCAAACATCCCTCTCTCCCGAGCATGAGCGAGCTTTATAAATTAAAACCTGCCGCCATAGCTAACTATCCCATGTACAAAGGATTGGCCAGGCTTGTAGGGATGGACGTCCTGACCGCAGGCCAAAACTTACCCGAACTCTTTGCTGTTTTAGAAAAAAACTACAAAGACTATGACTTCTTTTATATCCATGTGAAAAAAACGGATTCTGCGGGAGAAGATGGAAATTTTAAGGCTAAAAAAGAAGCCATCGAAGAATCAGACACCTACATTCCCCGCCTTCTTGCCCTTAAACCTGAAGTCCTGGTCGTTACTTCGGATCATTCTACTCCTTCTCTTCTAAAATCTCATTCCTGGCACCCCAATCCATTCCTCCTTTACTCAGAAGCTTCCCTTGTTGATAAGGTGAGCCGATTTACCGAAATAGAGTGCAGCCAGGGCTACCTGGGGCGATTTCAAGCAATTTATGCCATGCCTTTGATGCTGGCCCACGCGGGAAAACTAAAAAAATTTGGAGCTTGAGGTCTCTTTCCGCTGACGATAACTGAGTTGCACTATAGCGTTAATAGAGATTATTGATGCAAAAACACAAAAGCTGCTGGCTGTGGATAATCCTCTTTTTTTCCCTTATCTTCCTGCCTTTTCCTTCTCATCCTGACTCAAGAATGGAAATTAACAACCTCCGTTACCACACACATCCCTCTTATACCAGGGTTGTTGTTGATATCGGGAAATTGAGGGAATACGTATTCAGCGAGCTTCTATCTCCAGATCGAGTCTATGTAGATATCTACCAGGCCAAGCTGAATCCCAATTTACATGGCAAAACATTCCTTTTTGAGAATGACTACCTCAGGCAAATACGTGTAGCTCAAAAAACATCTTCTACAGTCAGAGTTGTGGCTGACCTTGATTTCAAGAAAGCATATTATCGGGTCTGGCATCTCCCCGACCCGTTCAGGATCATCATTGACATATATCCCTCCAAACTCCCTAGTCTTCCCCGGCCCCCCCAAACTGCCAAATCAGGATCAAGCATAATTCGCCAGTTAGGCCTGGGAATCCAGAGAGTTGTCATCGATCCTGGCCACGGAGGCAAAGATCCTGGCTGCATCGGGAAAAGCGGACTCAGGGAAAAAAATATAGTTCTCGATGTTGCCACGCGTCTTAAAAATATACTGGAATCAAAAGAGAACCTCGAAGTGATAATGACCAGGGAATCAGACATCTATCTTGATCCAGAAAGCAGGACTGTGATAGCCAACCAGAAACAGGCGGACCTGTTTATCTCCATCCATGCTAACGCCAACCGCAGCAGCAAGCTTTCGGGCATAGAGTCATTTTATCTTAATTTCAGCCAGGATCCTTCTGTCATCGAAACAGCCGCCCAAGAAAACGCAACTTCTACTAAGAACATAAGCGCAATGAAAGACATCATCGAGAGAATTGTCCAAAACAGCAAGATTGTTGAATCAAAAGAGCTCGCTGAAAGCATCCAAAACAGTCTGGTGAAAAGCCTCTCTCAAAAATACAGCAACGTCAGAAGTCTGGGTGTCAAAGGAGGTCCCTTTTGGGTTCTTATTGGAGGAGAGATGCCTTCTGTTCTCGTTGAAATCTCTCACTTAAGCAACCCGACTGAAGAAAAAAGACTTCAGAGCCCTCAATACCGCCAGCATGTTGCCCAGGGAATTTATGAAGGAATAATAGAATACGTGAACTCATTAGGGAAAGGAAGACAGCCATGAAGAGAAGAAATTTTATTAAGGATATGGCTGTAGGTAGCCTTCTGCTGAAGTTCCATCCTTCACTTTTAGCTCAAAAGAAGAACTCTCCTGATTTAGCCTGGATCCAGGGCGATTCCCCTTCTCTGATAACAAGAGAAGCTCTCTCTTCGTTAGGAGGAGTGAAGCGCTTTGTTTCCAGAGGGGATGTTGTGGTCGTTAAGCCCAATATTGGCTGGGACAGAACTCCTGAGCTGGCAGCCTGCACCAACCCTGAAGTCGTCAAGACTCTGGTCGAACTCTGCCTCGATGCAGGGGCAAAAGAAGTTAAGGTTATGGATAATCCCTGCAACCCGGCCCAAAGAACCTATGTTCGCTCTGGTATTGCGGCGGCTGCCAAAGAAGCAGGGGCTAAGGTTCTCTTCCCCAATCCGCATCGGTTGAAAAAAATGGCGCTTAAGGGAGAATGGCTTAAAGAATGGGAAGTCTATACGGATTTCACCGAAGCTGACAAAATAATAAACGCGCCCATTGCCAAAATCCACAGCCTGTCAAGGCTGACCATGGGCATGAAAAACTGGCTGGGAGCACTGGGAGGAAACCGCAATCAGCTCCACCAAAAGCTTGACCAGGCTATGATCGATTTGGCTTCCTTCTTTAAGCCCTGCCTTACAATCCTGGACGGCTACCGAATACTCATCAGGAACGGCCCTCAAGGAGGCCGAGTCTCTGATACAAAACTCTACAAAACCGTAGTGGCAGGAGTGGATTATGTGGCCGTTGACGCAGCGGGCGCCACCTTTTTTGATATAAGGCCTCAAGAGTTGCCCTATCTTCGAGTGGCCCACCAAAAAGGATTTGGAGAAATCGACTTGGAGAAGTTAATAATTGAAAAAAGAACGCTCTAAAAAATACAGAGTGGTTCAAGCGCTCCGGATTTTCAGTCAATCGATCTTCTTCATCCTCTTTTTTTATCTATTGCTGGGAACTCATTTTCCCGGGGAAGACTATATCGGGAATGTAGAAATTTTTTTCCATTTTGATCCCCTTCTCGCCCTAGCAACTTTTATCGCTTCCCGGGCCTTTTTTGTTTCCTTTGCTCTTGCAGCTTCGACCATTGTGCTCACCTTTGTCCTGGGACGGGTTGCCTGTGGCTGGGTGTGCCCCCTGGGCTCTATCCATCAATTTTTCTCTTTTATCTTCAAAAAATCTAAACTTCTAAAACCTAAGAAAAACAGCGACACCCGGACGGCCTGGAAATATTATCTTCTGGTATTTATTCTTGTGGGCACCCTTTTCTCCCTGGACCTGGTGGGAATATTCGATCCCCTCTCTTTACTCTATCGTTCCTTTGTAGCAGGCATCCTCCCCGCCTTAAGCCATGGATTTTCTGCTTTTATCGGCCTTCTTTACCAAATAAACATCTCCTCCTTGGGTGATAGCCTTGTTCAATTCTTCGAGAACCTGGCAGTCAATTCCGTATTTCGCCAGGGCTTTTTCCTGGGAGTGCTTTTCATCGGCATCTTGCTTCTTAACCTATCCAGAGAAAGATACTGGTGCCGCTACCTCTGCCCATTGGGAGCTTTTCTTGGACTCATCTCAAGATGGAACGTCATGAAGCTTAAAATAGACCCAAAAAAATGCATCGATTGCTGGCTCTGCACCATTCACTGCCAGACTCAAGCAAGGCCCTATCCCGAAGAAGATTGGAAAAGTTCCGAATGCATATATTGTTATACGTGCAGTGCCATATGTCCCACCAGCGCCATCAGTTTTCCCTTGAAATCCACTCCAGAAGAAATAGTGCGGGTCGACCTCTCAAGGAGGAAGCTTATCTTTACATCCCTCTTAGGGATAGCGGCTATTCCCTTTTTCCGTCTCTCTCCTTCAACGAGGCGAGCCTCTCCCAAACTTATCAGGCCCCCAGGAGCTCTTCCCGAGAAGAAGTTTCTTCAAAAATGCGTTAAATGCGGCGAATGCATGAAGGTCTGTCCGACCAACGGTCTCCAGCCAGCACTCGCCGAAGCCGGGCCTGAAGGAATATGGACTCCTGTTCTTGTCCCCAAGATCGGCCATTGCGAGTATTACTGCTCTCTCTGCTCTCAGGTTTGCCCTACAGGAGCTATACAAGAACTCACCGTGGCCGAAAAAACAAAAATCAAGATCGGATTAGCTTGGGTAAATAAAAACACCTGTATTCCCTATAATCTGGGCACTCCCTGTATCGTCTGCGAGGAGCACTGCCCTACCTCTCCAAAAGCCATAAAGCTTGTGAAAACAGAGGTTAAGCTTCCTGATGGAACCATAAAAACTCCTGCGGCTCCGGTCATTAATACGGACCTCTGCATCGGCTGCGGAATTTGTGAAAACAAGTGCCCCGTCGTTGATGAACCTGCGATTTATGTAACAAGCGTGGGAGAAAGCCGCTCTGAAAAGAATCAGCTCCTCCTTGATATAATAAAAAAGGAAGAGGGGCTCTTTTAGAATACAAAAGAAGCTGTTATTATCCTAAAAATCCTAGAGATGTTTGAATTTGAAGCGGATGAATCAGGTTTTATCTTGGATAAAGATACCCCAGCCCCTTATTTACAGACGTATTATCTGATGACCTACGTCAGCCCACTTTGCTCTCAGTCATGCATGACAGAGAGCGCCCCGGCTGGCGATCCCACCTGCTACCTAGTTTGTTATCAAATCCCCTTTTTTACGGAGTGATTTCGAACTCCACTGTCTCCAACACCTCATTGTCAGGGCCGATTATATCCACATGCCAGTCTCCAATCTCATGAGCTTGGATTACTTTTGAGCTCCAGGTGCGCCAGCTAGCGGCTTCTACTGAGAGATTTATTCTTGCCCTCTCGACATCTCCGTAGTACCAGACGTGGGCGATCTCAATAGGTTTTTGAGCCCCGACAATCTTTGTAAAGCAGTAGAGCTTGCCAACCGAGACCTCGAAGCTGTCTCCGACATCAATGGCTTCCCGATCGACTACGTCTCGACAGATAACAGCTTCAGCCACTTCTACAACCCCGGCCTCCTGAGCTTTAATAGTAACTACCTGGTAGAAGATAATTGTGGTCAGCATGGCCAGGATTAAAAGCACGTAAGGAAGTCTCTTCATAATGGCCTCCTTTCTTGAAGCAGTAATTGTGTATATTTTATGATTTTACTCGATTCAATTTAAGCATAAATAACGCCTTTTGGCAATAAAAAAAATAAAAAGATGCTTACAATAAAATAAAGGATGCGTCTCATTCTGAGGCAATCTTTTTTAACTCCTCCTTTAAGTAAGGAATAACCTGAAACAAATCGCCGACAACTCCGAAATCGGCAACTTTAAAAATAGAGGCCTCAGAATCTTTGTTAACAGCTACGATGAACTTTGAAGAAGACATCCCTGCCAAATGCTGGATGGCCCCGGAGATTCCAAAGGCTATATAAAGATTAGGAGAAACGGTTTTTCCAGTTTGGCCGACCTGATGCTGATGATCTATCCAGCCAGCATCTACTGCAGAGCGGGATGCTCCCACAGCTGAATGAGGAAGGAGAGAAACGAGATCCCTAAGAAGATCAAAATTTTCTAGCCCTTTCATCCCTCTTCCTCCTGAAACCACAATTTCAGCCTCGGTCACATCAATCTCTGCTCCTTCCTCTCTCAGGATCTCAAGTGCTGGAGCTTTTACCTGATCTTCAGGAATAACCACCTCTTTTCTAACAACTTCCCCCTTTTTCTCCCCCGGTTCTACAAGCGGAAAAACATTTGGCCTGAGTGCGGCCATCATTGGTAAAGATTTAAAACTAAGGGTTACAAAGGCCTTACCAGCAAAGATGGGCCGGACGACCTCCAATTTCCCGTCTTTTGCAATCGTTCTGGTGCAGTCAGAGGCCAAGCTCACTCCCAGCTTGGCAGCCAGACGAGGAGCTAAATCTTTGCCCATCGAACTTGCGGAAAAGAGGATAACCTCTGGCTTTATTTCTTCCACTAAGGAAAAAAGGGCCTGAGAGAAACCCGCGGCAGAATAGTGGCTGAGGAGAGAATTCTCCACAACATAAACCTTTGAGGCCCCATATGGCAAAACTTCGGAAGCGAGACTCTCCAAATTGTGGCCGACAAGAACAGCATCTGCATCTGTGTTTAGATCATCTGCTCTTCTTTTCCCCTCTGAAAGCGCTTCCAGGGAAGATTTTTTGACTTTACCGTCTCTAACTTCTATAAAAATTAAAATCATCTTATTCCTCCTCCTAGATAACCTTGGCTTCGTTGTGCAAAAATTCCACCATTTTCTTTGCCGCTTCCTCAGGTTCCTCCTCTATAACTTTTCCTGCCTTCCGTGGAGGCGGACTTTCCATCTTGACCACCTCCAAAAGGGGGACGATGTCTTCTTCCTTCAGATCCAGGTCTTCAAAAGAAAGTATTGGAATTTCTTTCTTTTTGGCCATCATTATTCCTTTTAAGGTTTCATAGCGAGGCTCATTCAATCCTTTCTGAGCACTGATAACTGCGGGTAAAGAAAAAGAGACTTTCTCCAAGGCGCCCTCAATCTCTCGATGAGCAGTGCCCTTCGTCCCTTCTATCTCCAGCTTTGTCACTACGTTAACTTGAGGCAAGCCCAGTAATTCGGCCACCATAGAAGGCACCTGGGCATTATCATTACCCACGGATTGTTTTCCAAACAAGAGAAGACTATAGCCGGGAAATTTTTTCTCTAAAGCCCGGGCGATAATCTTCGCCATTCTCAAACCATCGTAGGTTTCAGGAGTGTTATCCTTCAAGAGAAAAGCTTCATCAGCTCCCATCGCCAGACACTTTTTCAAAATAACCAGCGACTCCTCAGCTCCAACCGAAAGGACGGTGACCTTCCCGCCTCCTGCCTCTCGTAAACGAAGCGCTTCTTCTACCGCATACTCATCATAAGGATTGAGAACAAAGTTTAGACCCTCTTCAAAAATTGTCCCCGTCTCATGGTTTATCCTTATCTTTGATTCAGTATCAGGAATCCTTTTGACAAAAACGAAGATATTCACTTGTTCCTCCTCTTAGAATTTGCTTCCCTTCGTCGAGCTAGAACGAAGCAAGACAAGGTAGACGACCGAGAAAAGTAATCTTTCCTATCCTGAACAATTCTTACGGTCTGCCTGCATAGCTAAATTGACGGCTCTGCCTAGGAAAAGAGAGACTTTGCAGCTGCTTTGACTTTCTCGCCTCTTCTATCTTTATTGACAATAAATCTCTATCTTTATTTTTAGTTAATCTTCGAATCTTTTCAAAAGAAGACTACCGTTTGTCCCCCCGAATCCAAAAGAATTACTCAGGGCATAACGAATTTCAGCCGGCCGGGCTTTGTTGGGAACATAATCCAGGTCGCATTCTGGATCAGGATGTTCATAGTTGATTGTAGGAGGCATAACCTGATTTTTCAGACAGAGAGCAGTATAGCCAGCCTCAACTCCCCCCGCTGCACCTAATAGATGTCCTATCATCGACTTTGTCGAATTTACGCCAATTTTATAAGCATGTTCTCCGAAAACTCTTTTGATAGCTACAGTTTCGACCTTGTCATTATGAGGCGTGGAAGTACCATGGGCATTTATATAGTTTATCTCTTCAGGATCGACGCCAGCATCATCAAGGGCCCTCTTCATCACCAGTACAGCACCCTCTCCATCCAGTGAGGGGGCTGTAACATGATAGGCATCTCCGCTCATCCCGTAGCCGATGATTTCCGCATAAATATTAGCTCCTCGTTTGAGGGCTGCTCCCAATTCCTCGAGAATAAGTATTCCTGCTCCTTCTCCGACGACAAATCCATCCCGCTCCGCGTCAAACGGACGGGAGGCTTTCTCAGGCTCGTTGTTTCTTAAAGAAAGGGCACGCATCGCACAAAATCCGGCAACTCCGAGCGGCGTAATCGGAGCTTCCGAGCCTCCAGCGATCATGATATCGGCATCTCCTCTGGCAACAATGCGGAAGGAATCACCGATAGAATGGGTGCTGGTGGTACAGGCCGTTGCCGTGGCTGAATTCGGACCTCTGGCTCTGTATTTTATGGAAATCTGGCCTGAAGCTTCGTTAATGATGCTTGCAACCAAGAAAAAGGGCGAGACACGATCTGGCCCTTTCTCAAGCAGTATTTTGTGTGTTTTTTCAATGAAACCGATACCTCCAATCCCAGATCCCACATAAACTCCACATCTGTCTCCTTCCATAGTGGCAGGATTGAGACCGGAATCTTGAACCGCCAGTTGAGCGGCTGCCACAGCATACTGGATAAACGAGTCCATCTTCCGCAGTTCTTTTTTTTCGATAAAACGAAGAGGGTCGAAGTCCTTGATTTGGCCTGCAATCTTGCTCGAGTGCTTAGATATGTCAAAGCGGGATATAAGGCTGATCCCACTCTTGCCTTTAGAAAGGGCTTCCCAGTTTTTTTCCTTACCAACTCCTAAGGGAGAAACCAGACCGATCCCGGTAATTACAACTCGCCTTTCTTCAGGCCTGTTGCGGGAAGTAGAGGAATTTCCCATCAGAAGCTTTGAAATTTCTTACTTAGAGAGATGAGCCAATATATAATCCATAGCCTTGCTAACAGTAGTAAGCTTCTCTGCTTCTTCATCAGGAATATCCATACCAAACTCATCCTCCAGGGCCATGACTAATTCAACTGTATCCAGGGAATCAGCGCCTAAGTCATCAATAAAAGACGCTCCTTCGGTAACTTGATCTTCACTTATACTGAGTTTGTCTGAGACAATAGCTTTTATTTTCTTCAATAATTCATCTCTTTCCATTCTTTCCCTCCTCTTTAATTAGATTTGCTATTATCAAATTATTCTCTTATGCCTACATAAACATTCCGCCGTTTACGTTTATGACCTGGCCTGTGATATAAGCAGCCTTATCAGAAAGAAGAAATTTTACTGCATGAGTTATCTCCTCCGGCGTTCCAAACCTTTTCACGGGAATCCAATCTCGAAACTGTTGTTTCACAGTCTCAGGAAGGCTCTCAGTCATCGGCGAGGCAATATAGCCAGGAGCTACAGCATTCACGGTTATGCCCCGTGAGGCGACCTCCCTGGCTAAGGATTTAGTGAATCCAATAACGCCTGCCTTTGAAGCGGAGTAGTTGCACTGGCCCACATTTCCTATCAAGCCCACGATCGATGAAATGTTAACAATTCGACCATATCGATTGTTAATCATATTCCTTATCACAGCCTTGGAAAAATTGAAAACTCCTTTCAAGTTCACGTTCAGAACTGAATCCCATTCTTCCTCTTTCATCCGCATCAGCAGATTATCTCTTGTTATACCTGCATTATTTACCAAATAATCAATTTTTTTGCTACCCTTTACTACCGCCTCTACAACCTTCATAGCCTCGTCCATCCGGGAAACATCTGCGCTAAAGACAGCAGCCTTGCCTTTATTTTTGCTGATTTCATCGGCTACCTCTTCAAGCTTCTCCTTTTGAATATCGACCAGAATAACCTCAACTCCTTCCCTGGCAAGCTCAAGCGCTATGGCCTTCCCGATTCCTTGAGAGGCTCCGGTAACAATCGAGGACCTTCCCTGAAAATCCATCTTAAACCTCAGCTTTTCCGATGGTGTGAGAAATATTGGCTATCCCATTTTGAATTTTCTCTTGAACTTTGTTCTGGACAAAATCCCTGGCTAATCCCACAGCATTTTTCACAGCATTGGAGTTTGAGCGTCCATGGCCGATTATACAGACTCCGTTTATTCCTAAAAGTTGGGCTCCTCCATATTCTGCATAATCTATCCTTTTATAAATCTTCTTTAAGTTTCTCTTCATCAAAAAAAGTCCAATTTTAGAGAACACATTTTTCATGAGCTCCGTGCGAGCCATGTAAAAAAATGTTTCCACAACTCCTTCGCTTACCTTTAAGGCCACATTTCCTGTAAAGCCATCACTAACGATGATATCGGCTTTCCCTGAATAAATGTCTTTACCCTCTATATTTCCGATAAAATTCAAAGAGGAGGCTTGAAGTCTTTCAAATGCTTCCTTAGTTAATTCATTCCCCTTTGAGTCTTCTTCTCCTATGCTCATCAAGCCTATTTTGGGATTCTTTAGACCTAATACACTCTCCATAAAAATATGACCCATCACACCGAACTGCTCCAAGTGATGCGGGCGGCAGTTGACGTTTGCTCCCACGTCTATGAGAAGAGTAAGGCCTGTTAGACTAGGAACAAGGAGGGACAAGGCCGGCTTCTCTACTCCCTTTAAAGCTCCCAATATTTTTTTGGATATATAGACGACGGCACCCGTATTTCCGGTGCTGACAAAAGCCTCTGCTTCCCCTTTCTTGACCAGCTCAGCCCCTATTCGGATAGAAGACCTCTTCTTTCTTCTAAAAGAAAGCATCCCCTCGCCCATGCCGATGGACTCCGCGGCATTGATAATTGTTACTTTTGCCTTTGAATGGTCGAGCCTGTCATACTCTTTTTTTATAAGGCTCTCAAGCCCCACGAGAAGTGCTTCAATCTTATACTCTCGGGATGCTTTTAAAGCCCCTTCTACTGTGACTCTGGGACCAAAGTCTCCCCCCATGGCATCAACAGCAACCTTCATCCGTCACCCTTCATTAATCCTCAGATCCGTCAATAACCTGCCTCTCTTGGTAAAAGCCACATTCAGGGCATGCTCGGTGGGGCAATTTGGGATTTCCGCAGTTGGAACAAAGGGCCAAAGAAGGAACGGAAAGAGCGTCGTGTGCTCTTCTCTTTTTTTTTCGTGAATGGGAATGTCTTCTTTTCGGATTAGCCATTTAACTCTTACTTTTAATGAATATTTTTAATTTCTTGAGGCGAGGATCAGAGCTCTTCGTAACACAGACACATTCGCTGTCTCTTATGACTTTCCCGCAAACAGGGCAGATTCCCTGGCAATCATCAGAACATAAAGGCTTGGCAGGAAAAACTAAATTCAACTGTTCCCAAATCACCTCTTCGATATCTATCTTGCCGTTATAATAAAACAATTTATTTATATCATCGCTCTCCAACTGATCCTGCATCACATCAAGTTCTTCAGGAAGGTAAACAAGATCAAACCTTGAATCAATCAAGGATTCAAACGGAACAAGGCAGCGGCTGCATATTAAGCTGAGTAAAGTGACTATCTTCCCTTTCATTAAAATCTCTTCTCCTACTTTTTTCACAGTGAGCTCAGCGTGAACAGGTTTAAGGAAAACAGCGCTTTCCTCAACAAGGGCCGCACTGAGGAATTCAAAATCTTTTGAGATTTTTCGCCCTTCCTTGGGTAGTTTTTTAACATCTATAATCATCTTCTCTTCCAAATAATTTACCTATTATAACATCTTACCTTCCTTTGTCAACTGAGGCCAATCAGGGACTCCCAGCTTGATATCTCTATATTTAAGAGTATAATAACACATGATAAAGCAATATCATCAAGAGGAAAAGTCTTGTAGTTTAAGATATAAAAAGGAAAAATCGATAATAAGGTTTTCTCGTTAGAAAAAATCATTCTTTTTGAACTCTGACCTGGATGGCTGAAAAAAAACTGTATTTAATCGACGGCAATTCTTTCCTTTATCGCTCATATTACGCCATCCAGCACCTTTCTACTTCCAAAGGCTTTCCCACTAATGCGGTCTTTGGGTTTATAAGTATGCTCAAAAAACTAATGGAGAGGGAGAAGCCTCAATATCTTGGAATAGTGTTTGACCCTAAAGGCCCCACAATACGCCATAAAGCCTTTAAAGACTATAAAGCCCACCGCAAACCCATGCCAGAGGATTTAGTGGTCCAGATTCCAGTCATTAAAAAAATTGTAAGAGCATTCAACATCCCTTTTTTCGAGCAGGAAAATTATGAAGCAGATGATGTATTGGGCAGCCTGGCTCACCAGGCCTCCTCCCAGAATATTCTATCTATCATCGTCACTAATGACAAAGATATCTACCAACTCGTTGATAAGTCAACAATTGTCTACAACCCCGTAAAAGAAATCACCCTGGATGAAAAAAAGGTGAAGGAACACTTTGGTGTTTCACCCTCCCAGGTCGTTGATGTTCTCGCTCTATGGGGCGATCTTTCAGACAATATTCCAGGAGTTCCCGGAATCGGAGAAAAAACTTCCAAAGCGCTCATAAATCAATTTGGCTCTCTGGAGAAGCTCCTTGAAAATCTAGACCATATAGAGAAAGCGCGGCTTCAGGAAAAAATCAAACAGAACCTGGATCAACTGAAATTGAGCCAGGAATTGGTAACGATCGAAAAAGGGTTGGATGTGAAATTCAACCTGGAAGATTTTTCTGTATGCGAACCAAACTACAAAGAATTGATTCCGATCTTCCAGGAATTAGAATTTTCTTCCCTCTCAGCTGAATACATGAAAAAGCCCAAGAGCACCAAAAAACACTACAGGATTATTTTTGAAGAAAAAGAGTTACGAGAGCTGATCACAAAGATAAAAAAAGCAAAATTTGTGTCCCTTGACACAGAAACAGACAGTGCCTTTCCCGCACAGGCCCGTCTGGTCGGCCTGTCCTTCTCCACAAAGCCAAACCATGCTTCCTACCTCCCTCTCCGCCATTACTATCCAAATGCTCCATCACAACTACCGAAAGAGAAAGCCTTAAATCTTCTCGAAAAAGTTCTTGCGGATCCAAAAATTAAAAAAATCGGTCAGAACATCAAATATGACTATATAGTTCTTAAAGGAGAAGGAATTCATGTCCAGGGCATAGATTTAGACTCGATGGTCCTCTCCTATCTTCTAGAGCCAAATTGGGGCAAACACAATTTGAGCAAGCTAGCTCTAACTTATCTCCAGGTCAAAGCCATCTCTTACAACGAGATTGTCGGCAAAGGCAAAAATGAGGTCACCATCGACGCTGTGGATATAGACCGGGTTGCTCCCTATGCCTGCCAGGACGCAGATTTAACCCTCCAACTCAGCTCCTTGCTCTGGCCTAAAGTCAAAGAGCAAAAATTAGATCTCCTTTACCGTAAATTAGAGCTTCCTCTGATCGAGGTTCTTGCTGATATGGAAATGTGGGGCGTGAAAATCGATACCCAAGCCTTAAAAAAATTATCCTCTGAACTCGAATACGAACTTGGCCGTCTCAGAATAAAAATCTACGAGATCAGCGAAGAAGAATTCAACATAAATTCTCCTCAACAGCTTGCCCGCATTCTTTTCGATAAACTGAACCTGCCCGCATCAAGAAAAACAAAAATAACCAAGAGCTATTCGACGAGTGTTAACATCCTCCAGGAATTAGCAGGGGACTATCCGATTGCAAAACACACCCTGGAATACAGGCAGCTCGCCAAGCTGAAATCAGGCTATGCTGACTCACTTCCTCTCCTTCTCAACCCAGAAACAGGGAGAATTCACACCTCATACAACCAAACAGTGACTGCGACGGGCCGGCTTTCCAGCAGTGATCCGAATCTGCAAAACATCCCCGTAAGAGGAGAATTGGGGCGCAGATTTCGGGAGGCTTTTATCCCTGCTCAAGGGCATCTCTTCCTCTCAGCCGATTACTCCCAGATAGAACTCAGGGTCCTGGCCCACCTCTCAAAAGATCCAACCCTGATCGAAACCTTCCGTCATGACCGGGATATTCATGAAGAAACAGCGGAGCGGGTGTTTGGCAACACTTCCGTTCTCTCCAAAGAGGAAAAACGACGAAGGGCAAAAATTATTAATTTCAGTATGGTGTATGGCGCCTCAGCTTTCTCCCTGGCAAAAGAGCTCGGAACCTCAACTTCTGAAGCCCAGGATTTTATTGATCTCTACTATGAGAAACACCCAAAAGTGCACCAGTTTCTGGAGAAGAAGGTAAAGGATGCTCAGAAAGAAGGTTTTTCTGAAACTCTGTTTGGGAGGAAGCGTCAGGTCCCAGAGCTCCAGCACCAAGATAAAATGACCCAGCAGGCAGGCCGCCGCATCGCTCTCAACACTCCCATCCAGGGCTCTGCTGCTGACTTAATGAAAAAAGCTATGATCGACATCTGGCTCGAAATGAAAAGAAGAGGCCTGCAGAGCAAGATGATTCTTCAAGTACACGATGAGCTGGTTTTTGAAGTTCCAGATAAAGAAACAGATGAAGTGGAGATCTTGGTCAAGGAAAGAATGGAAAATGTTTTTCCCCTAAAAGCCCCCTTGAAAGTTCATCTTAGTTGGGGAGTGAACTGGGCCGAGGCAAAGTAGGTTATTAGTAAAAAATAAAAAAAGGGGACAGGCTACTTTTTCCGATTTCCCTTACGGGCTCAGGCGTTTAAAAATGGAGCCTGGCCCCATTTTTCATTGCCTGCTCACGCGAAAAGAAAAAGTAGCCTGTCCCCTTTTTGTTAGAGGCCCTTCTGAAACACACGGAAGCGCTTATAAATCTTTCCCCCCATTCTCTCCATCTCCGCCCTAACTTTTACGTTCTCTTCCAATTCATGATGAGTATCAATCATTTCCAAGCCAGCCTCATGAGCTGAGAGGATTACCTTTACTCCCATAAGGACGTCGAGCCCCCGGCCTCGATATTTATCCTTGATGGCACCAAGAAGCAGGTCCAACTGTTTTGTCTTCCTGGCTGCCCGTAATATCTTCAGGAAGCCAAAAGGGAAAAGATGCCCTCTGGCCTTTTGAATGCCTTCGGTTATATCTGGCATGGCAATAATAAAGGAAACAACTTCATCGTCGCTCTTTACTACCTTCACAAACCGAGGGTCGAGGACGGGCATGTAGCGCTTGGCCAAATCCTCCATCTCTTTTTCATCCAAAGGAGCATATCCATAAATGCTACTTCCAGTATAACACTCATTCATAAGATGAAGAATCGGCTTGACCCAAGGCTTCAGTTCTTTTCTCTTCTGGAATTCGACCATTTCAAAGTTTCCCTTTCTCTGGACTCTCTCATAAATTCTTTTGTAGAATTCAGGAAATTCTTTAGGCACATCCAGTTTGTAAACAAAATAATCCACATCTTTCGTATACCCCTGCTTGGCAACAAAGCGAGGCATCCACTCAAAATTATAATAGGTCGCAATGGTCGCTCGATTCTCGAATCCTTCTATTAAAAATCCTTCGGGGTCTTGGTCTGAGAATCCATAGGGACCGACAATTTTCGTCATCCCTTTCTTCCGTGCCCAATCTCCGACATAACTCAAAAGAGAGCGAACAACATCCTCATCTTCCTCTGTCTCCAAATAACCAAACCTTGCCGTCTTCTCCTTTCTGTACTCGTTGTAGCGAGAATTGATGATACCCATGATCCTTCCTACCGCCTTTTCTCCGCGGAAAGCGAGCAATAAAACCGTATCACTGTAGGAAAAAGCCTCGTTTTTTTTCGGATTGAAAAACTTCCATTCATCCATATATACGGGATGTACCCAATTGGGATGGTTGGCATGAACCTTCTCAGGAAGAAAGATGAATCTTTTCAAATCCTTCCTTGTTTTGACTTCTCTTATATTTATATCCATTTTCTTGTCCCTAAATTTTATCCTATATTATCCAAAAAAAATCAACCAAAAAAAAGATGCGGCAGCCTCATCGCTGGTCGCTGGGGTCTCGCTGGGGGCAGGTCTTGCTTTTTGCCTTTGCTCATACAAGCGCAGTTTATACTAATGCATCACATTGCGGGCGATCCCGCTCTTTTTATTAATAAAAATGGGGACAGGCTTCTTTTTCTGAAAGAAAGAGGACAGTGACCTATCGTGGACAGAAAATAAAAAAAGACAGGAAAAATGGGGCCTGGTCCCATTTTTCTTGGGGCAAAAGCAACGTGTTTTAGAACCATATAGCCTGAGTCTATATAGGCTTGACAACTCCATGAGATAATGACTAAACTTTATACTCATTTTTTCAGGCTAGCTTTAATGCAATGAGGATCAGGACATTTCCCCACGGAATTCACCCCCCCGAGTTTAAAGAATTCACGGCTGAGAAAGCCATAGAATCTCTCCCCCCTCCAGAAAAAGTCATGATCCCCCTTCTTCAGCATTTTGGCAAGCCTGCTAAGCCATTAGTCCAGAAGGGAGACCAAGTCCTTCTTGGCCAGAAAATTGGTG
>CAYUXD010000001.1:0-23542 GCA_964448655.1 uncultured Eubacteriales bacterium | reverse complement strand
GGTGAAGGGCAGACACTCTTCTCGGCTTCTGTTCATTCCAGTGTTTCTGGAAAGGTTATCTCTGTTGACAACTACAATCATCCAGGAGGCAATCCCATTCCCGCTGTATCGATTACCAATGACAGTCAAGACCATCCATTTTCTAAAAAAGAAGAAACTAAAGATCCCTTTTCCTTTAGTCCCGAAGAAATCCGCCAAAAAGTCAGGGAAGCTGGAGTTGTTGGGATGGGAGGGGCAGCTTTTCCCACCGCTGTGAAGCTCTCTCCTCCCAAAGACAAGCCTATCGAGACAATCATTATAAACGGCTGCGAGTGTGAACCCCTGCTGACTTCCGATTACAGGCTCATGCTGGAGGCGCCTGATGATATTCTCAAGGGTGCAGAGCTGGCACGCATCGCTACCGGAGCAAAGCGAATCATTGTGGGCATAGAAGACAACAAAAAGCAAGCCTTTGAAATCTTCCAGGATAAAATTCAAAATTTTGCTGGAGAGGTTGCTCTTCTTAAGACAAAATATCCCCAAGGAGCCGAAAAAAACTTGATATATGCGCTGCTTCGCCGGGAAGTTCCCACGGGAGGGCTTCCTTTTGATGTGGGAGTTGTCGTCCAGAATGTAGGAACAGCCAAGGCGATCTGGGAGGCTGTAAGCGAGGGAAAGCCTTTGTATGAAAGAGTCATTTCAGTCTCAGGACAGGGAATCAAGGAGCCAAAAAACATTCTCGTCCGAATCGGAACACCCTTTAAGAATGTGGTTGAATTCTGTGGAGGATTAAAGGAAGATGCTGATATTCTGGTTATGGGAGGGCCGATGATGGGAATCGTCCAGTGGACTTTAGATGTCCCGGTTGTCAAAGGAACCTCTGGTATATTGGCCTGGGCAGCACCTCGTCCTGGCTTGGAATACCCCTGTATCCGCTGTGGTCGCTGCGTAGCCAACTGTCCTATGACCCTCGTTCCTACGCAACTCGCAAGATATGTCAAATTCGATGATTTGACTGCTGCTGAAAAATGGGGTGTCCTGGATTGCGTGGAATGTGGCTGCTGCCAGTATATCTGTCCGTCAAAGATTCCCCTTGTTCACTGGATGCGTGTGGGCAAAAATAGAATTATCACTTTGAAACAAAAAAAGAGTGCTTAATGACCAATAATACTTTCTTCCTTCAGTCTTCCCCTCACTTCAAGGATAAAGATTCTGTCCCTAAAATCATGTATGCCGTGATTGCAAGCCTTGCCCCTGCTGTCGCTGCCTCCCTCTATTTCTTCCGGTTTAAAGCCCTCGCCTTGCTTCTCTCCTGCATTACTGTGTGCCTGGCAACTGAAGCACTCTTCCTCTGGCTGAGGAAAAAGCCTCTTCATTCCCTCCGTGATGGGTCCGCTGTTATTACAGGAATACTTCTGGCGATGACTCTCCCTCCTTCTCTCTCTTTAGAATTTGCTGTTATCGGGGCAGTCGTGGCCATTGCCATAGGAAAACAGGTTTTCGGAGGCCTGGGGTATAATATTTTTAATCCAGCTTTGGTAGGAAGAGCCTTTCTCCAAACTGCCTTTCCTGTGGCCATGACGACCTGGATTCCTCCTGCGGCCTTAAAAATCCAGACCGCAACCTTTGCCACTCCACTGGGAAATTTGAGGTTCCAGGATGCGATAGCTAAGGGTACGCTTACTCCTCTTAAGGATCTTTTCCTAGGAAATGTGGGCGGCTGCCTGGGAGAAACCTCTGCATTTGCCCTTATTCTGGGAGGTCTTTTCCTCCTCTCTCGCCGTGTGATTGACTGGCGAATTCCTCTAGGCATCCTCCTCTCTCTTACGGCTTTTACAGGAGCCTTCTGGCTCACCAACCCAGAAAAATATGCCTCACCTCTCTTTCATATATTGGCCGGAGGCCTCCTGATCGGGGCTTTCTTCATGGCAACAGATATGGTTACTTCGCCTATCACTCCTCTTGGCACCTGGATTTATGCCCTGGGAATAGGCATTGTAATCGGCTTGATCCGCCTCTTCGGCGGCTTTGCAGAAGGCGTAATGTACTCCATCCTTTTTATGAACGCTTTTGTTCCGCTTCTTAACCGCTATACTCGACCTCGGATCCTTGGGGAGGGGGGAAAGGGATGAAGCTGTCCACTCGAATGGTTGTTGTCCTTACTTCAATCGGGCTTCTCTCTGGCAGCTTCCTGGCTACAGTTGGCCACTTGACAAAGGAACGTATCGCCTTAAACAAACAACAGGAACTAGAAGAAGCTATCGTCCAGGTCGTTCCCGGAACAGTGAGCAGTGAAAAATTGTACGAAGAACGAGATTTTTCTGTCTATGGCGGAAAGGACGAAGAAGGAAACATCGTAGGTTTTGCCATTAATGCTTCAGGAATTGGCTTTCAGGATAAAATCACCCTCATGTTAGGGACAAACACCTCGCTTGAAAGGACAAACAGGCTGGCTATCCTCGACCAGAAGGAAACGCCAGGATTAGGAGCAAAGATCACTGATCGCGACTCTTTCCTCAGGTACTGGGAAAACAGAGACTGCAGAGGAGCCATCAGTCTCCGCAGGCCTGCGGTAAGCTCCGCAGAGGAGCTTTTACCTTCGGAAATCAATACCATCACAGGTGCTACGATTTCCTCTGAGGCCGTCCTCAGTATAGTCAACAGCTCCCTGGAGCATGCCAGGAGACTAATAAAGGAAGGAAAGCTCAGCAGCGAGGCCCAAGATGTCAACTAAAACCACCGGACAAGAATTCATCAAGGGCTTATGGGATGAAAATCCTGTCTTGCGCCAGCTCCTCGGTCTTTGCCCGACACTTGCCGTGACAGGCGCTGTAATCAATGGATTGGCCATGGGATTGGCAACAACTTTTGTCCTGATATTCAGTTCTCTTGTGGTCTCGTCCATAAAAAAACTCATTCCAAGCCAGGTCCGGATTGCCAGCTACGTTGTCATCATCGCCACTTTTGTAACCGTGGCAGACCAGTTTCTGGCCGCTTTTTTCCCTCCTATTTCTAAAAGCCTCGGGCCCTATGTTCCCTTAATCGTCGTTAACTGTATTATCCTGGGCCGTCAAGAAGCTTATTCTTCAAAAAACACAGTAGGACGCTCTTTAATAGATGCGCTTGGCATGAGTGCAGGATTTGTCCTGGCTTTGCTGATACTGAGTACGATCCGAGAAATTCTAGGAGCGGGGACGTTTTTTGGATATCAAGTCATGGGGGCCTGGTTTAAGCCCTGGATTATAATGATCCTTCCTCCTGGCGCTTTTATTACTCTTGGCATCCTTCTTGCCCTTGCTTTGCATATTGAACATAGAACAAAGTCGAGGAAATAAGAATGGAACTTGTTGCTATTTTTATCTCTGCCATTTTGATCAATAACTTTGTTCTCTATTACTTCCTGGGGATATGTCCTTTCCTGGGAGTCTCTAAAAAAATCGACTCAGCTTTCTCGATGGGTCTGGCAGTAACCTTTGTTATGACTATCACCGCTGTCGTCTCCTGGGCAATCAACCACTGGATTCTTATCCCGCATGAGCTTGATTACCTCAAGATCGTATCCTTCATCCTTGTTATCGCTTCCTTAGTCCAGTTAGTGGAAATGTTTATCCGTAAGATAAGCCCTCCTCTTTACCAGGCGCTAGGCATCTATCTCCCTCTGATCACAACGAACTGTGCTATCATGGGCCTGGCGCTTCTTGCTGCCCTGAGAAATTATGGTTTTGCCGAAGCTGTCATATTCGGGTTCGGCTCAGGCTTAGGGTTCACTCTGGCCATTATCATCATGGCAGGAATCAGGGAACAGCTTGACCTGGCAGATGTTCCAGAGCCTTTGAAAGGAGCGGCAATTGCTCTTGTTGTCGCTGGGATTATGGCTCTTGCCTTCATGGGCTTTGTGGGGATGATAAAATAATGGAAGTCCTTGTACCTGTAATCACGATGGGAGTCCTGGGCTTCCTCTTTTCTCTTGGACTTGTTTTTGCCTTCAGAAAGCTTCGGGTTTATGAAGACCCTAAGATAGAGGAAATTGCTGAGATCTTGCCCCAGGCCAATTGCGGAGCCTGCGGATACGCAGGGTGCAGAGCTTTTGCTGAGGCTGTAGTTAAGGGCGAAACTACTCCCAACAGCTGCCCGGTTAGTGACGCTGAAGGAGTAAAACAAATTGCTGCAACTTTAGGAATCACGGCTGCGGAGGTTGTGAAAAAAGTGGCGCGTCTCCACTGCCGCGGAACTCATGAAGCTGCCAAAAATAGGGGAACTTACCTCGGAATTTCAACCTGCGACGCCGCTCACCTGGTCGGAGGAAACAAACAGTGTTCTTATGGCTGTTTACACTTTGGAGATTGTGCTCGAGCCTGCACTTTTGACGCAATCTACATGAGTGAAGAAGGGCTTCCCGTAGTAATAGAAGATAAATGCACGGCTTGCGGGAAATGTGTCGAGGCCTGCCCCAGAAACCTCTTTGAGCTCCATCCTGTTTCTCAAGGAATTATCGTCTTCTGTCGTTCCCTGGACAGGGGGCCCGTTTCAAGAAAGGTCTGTAAAAATGCTTGTATTGCCTGTGGAATATGTTCCCGGGCCTGTCCGGAAGCCATCGTCATCGAAAACAATCTGGCAATAATAACCGATTATAAAAAAATAGATCCGGAAAAAATTCCTGAAATTGAAAAATGTCCCACCGACGCCATCGGCCGTTTGAAGAAGGAAGATGAGGGATAAGGGTTTAGTCGTCAACACAGAAGAAGATATGGCTCAGGTAGAGGTACAATGTTTTACAGATTCTTGCCAGAAGTGCTCGGCTCAAAGCTTGTGCATCGGGCAAAATCAATCAAAAGGCCTGCTTATGGTCAGGAATCCTCTGCGGGCATCCCCTGGCGATGAAGTTGAGGTTGAAGTCCCGGATACAAAATACAGTAGATACTTGATCCTGCTCTTCGGATCGCTTCTCGCTGCTTCTCTCGTCGGAATGGGATTGGGATCATTATTATCTCCTGTCTTACCTCTCTCTTCTTCGGCAGCCAGCCTTCTTGGCCTCCTTTCTGCTCTAATTATAGCTGGCATTTTCCTCTCACGTTATTTCCGGGCAAAAAACAAAGCATCTCTCTATCCTGTGATCATATATATAATAAAAAAGGGGGAGCGTCATGGATAGACGTAATTTTTTTGATATTAGGGGGGCTTCCCGATTAGTAAGCCCGTTTATAATTTCATGGGCATGAGTACATATATATACTCTATATCCTCTTCCACTTCAGGCTTTATAAGAACGGAACTGTTTGTATCTTTAAGTTCGAAACGAACTGTTTCTGCACTGACAGTAGCCAGAAAATCAAGGAGATACTGAGAGTTAAATCCAATTTCTAAATCTTCACCCTTATAGTCAATATCAACTTTATCCCTGGCTTCTCCTATCTCTGGATTTGATGAGAAAAGCTTTATCTTGTCTTTTTCAACATAAAATTTTATTCCTTTGGACCGTTCTGTCGAAAAAAGAGAAACTCTCCTCACCGCATCTGTTATTTCTTCTTTTGAAACCGTGAAAGTGTTCGGATTGTCTTTAGGGATGACAGCTTCAAAATTTGGAAATTTTCCTTCGATAATTCTTGAGATCAAGGTCCTGTTCTTCACCTTAAAAAAGAGATTGCTTTCATCTAAGTCAAATTCTATTGAATCGTCCTCAAACTTTCTCAGCTCATTCAAAGTCTTTTTGGCCACGATTGCCCTTATTTCATTTGATAGCTTCATTTTTTCTATGGCATTTGAAGTATAGGCCAGCCTGTGTCCATCTGTGCTCACCAACTCCATAGAATTATCCTTGACTATCAACAGGGCCCCGCTCAAATAATATCTCTGTTCTTGAGTTATGGCATAGTAGACCCTGTCTATCATGTCTTGAAATTTGTCCAATGGAAGAACGATATTTCTTTCAAATTTAGGTTCCGGAACCTGAGGATAATCTTCTTTGGGCAAGCAAAGAACTTTAAACTCACTTGCTCCTGACGTTATCTCCATAGTAAGATCTTTGCTTTCTTTAAAGGTAACCGTCTCGCCGTCAGGAAGAGATTTTACAATTTCAAAAACTTTCCTTCCGGATAGTGTTATAGAGCCCTCCTCCTCAACCTTAGCTGGAAAATGAGTTTTTAAGCCAACCTCAAGGTCAGTACCTTTAAGCTCCACCTCACTCCCTGAAGCACTAACCAGAATATTGGCAAGAATCGGCATTGTGTTTCTTTTCTCCACAATTCCATGGAGAAGCTGAAGTTCAGTAAAAATATCCTCTTTTTGAATAGAAAATTTCATTTTTCCACCTTTTCTTAAAACATAATAATATTAATTTAATATATTTTTAAGATAAATAATAAAGTAAATAAAAGCAAATAAAAAGTGAAAATACTTTATAAAGCGTTGATTATTCTACTGAATATAGCTAATCAGGTTGTTTAATTCTTTGTTGAATTCTGGGTCCTCGTTGTGCATTTTTTCTATTTTCCTTATGCTGTGGATAACAGTTGTATGATGTTTTCCACCGAATTTTTTACCGATTTCAGGAAGAGAGGCCTTTGTTAGCCCCTTGGAGAGATACATGGCAATCTGACGAGGAAAAGCAACCTTTGGAGAGTTGTTTTTTGATTTAAGCTGAGCGGGCTTTATATTGAATTGATGACATACGATCTTTTGAATTTTTTCAATAGTCACTGCAGTCGAAGCAGAGTCTAACAAGCTCCTCAATGCCTCTTTTGTGAGGTCTAAATCAATTTTTTCACCCTTCAAAGAGGCGAAGGCAATAACCCGGCGCAAGTATCCCTCTAAAACCCTTATGTTAGAATGAACCTTATCGGCAATATAGAGGGCTACACTTTCAGGTAAAGCGACTCCTTCTAACTCTGACTTCTTTTTGAGGATAGCGATCCTTGTTTCGATGTCAGGGGGCTTAAGGTCCGCAATCAATCCCCATTCAAAGCGAGAACGAAATCTTTCTTCAAGATGGGGGATTTCTTTAGGAGGACAATCGCTGGAGATAACTATCTGCTTCTGGCCGTCGTAAAGATGATTGAATGTGTGAAAAAATTCCTCCTTTGTTCTTTCTTTTCCGGAGAGATAATGAATATCATCCATCAAGAGCACGTCTACATTTCTGTATTTTTGGCGAAAGGAAAGTATTTTCCCGTATTGAAGATGATTAATCAGGTCATTCATAAATTGCTCGGTTGTAATGTATAGTACCTTCAATCCGCTATCATTGAGAATAATGAAATGTCCTATAGCATTCATTAGGTGCGTTTTTCCTAGACCTGCGCCGCCATAGATATAAAGCGGATTGTATGATTTTGCGGGATTCTTGGTTACTGCTATGGAGGCTGCATGGGCGAATTGATTACAGGATCCGACTACGAAGTTTTCAAAGGTATAATTCGGGTTTAGGTTTGGATTTAGCAGTGTGCCTCGCTTTGATTTTCTCTCCTGAGGGGAGCGCCGCATGAAAACCGAGGAATCTTCATCAAAGATAAATTTAATGTCAAAAACTTTCCCGTAGAGCTCCTGGGAGCAGCTGTTTATCATGCTTGAATAATGATAAGCAAGCCAGTCTTTGAAGTAAGAATTAGGAACCTTTATGTAGAGAGAATTGGTTTCATGTCCTATGTATGATGTTGGCTCAAACCAGGTTTCATAGCTATTTTTATCTATCTTTTTTTGAAGAGCATCCATGATTTGGAGCCAAGGGTTTTGTTTATCTTTATCTTCCAGTTTTGTGTATTAGATTTCCACAGGTTTTTCCACAAATGTGGAAAAACCTTCTTTGTTTGCTGGTTAATGGCTGAGAAGGCTTGGGTAATATAGCACTCTTGTGGGTGGATTTCAAGAAGTTTATTTTAATTTTTTAAAAATCAAATCCTATCCAAAATCTTGTCCTGAAATTCCCTTTTTTGTCCCAATCAAATGGCCTTGACATATCTGGAAACTCAAGTCTTCTGACAAATTCAAGATGTATAGGGAGACCGAGGAAGAAAAATTCAAACCCATATCCGTATGATCCAATGGCGTCGACTTCACGAATTTGCGGATGTCCTCGATCATCAAATCCAAGAAATTCCATGGCAAATGTAGCTGGATATCCCTTGATTTTTGCTCGACTGATATCGAAGAAAAGGGTTCCGCGGACAGGCCCAATTTGGCCGATAATTGTTGAGGCTGCATTTATCAAAGGGAGCCTGAATTCGAGGTTTGCATACCACCCTTCGTTGGCGATAATACTATAATAGCTAACAGAGCGGATCTGGTTATTTCCTCCCCAATAAAAAACAAATGGATTTTTTCCTCGGCTGAAAAAGCCCATAAAACGCAAAGCAAAGAGCGTATCTGAGCCAATATGTATATATTTCCGAAGGTCTGCCTCAACAGTTGTGTTCTGTAAAAAGCTGCTGGAAACCGGGAGGGCTTGAGATACAGATAGCATGAAGGTGTTTCCTGCAATCGGTCCGTAGGGATATTTGAAGCGAGTGGTTTCCCCGATAAGGGACACACTAGCTGATAGTATGCTTCCGTTCCAAAACTGGCTATATGTACCAGGAGATGGAATGAGATAATCTTCTTCATAATTATAATAACCAATCGATGCTTGTGTTCGATGGTACTTGTTAAAAGGGTAATAAGCACTGATGTTTACCCCTGTAATCTTTCGAACAGCTGTGGCATCAAAATAAGTGTATCGGTCGTAGTAAAAGGGATCATAGTATGTGTTAAGGTAATAATACTGGGTAAATTGAAAAGCATTGGCCATGTACTGAAATCTTCTTTTTTGATTTAAAAATGAAAATTGATACGATCGGTAGCTTCTTACCTGATAGGCCATCAAGAAGAAAGTATAGTCCCCAAATAAATCAGAAAAACTTATAGCGGAGCCGCCGTAGATAGAGCCGTCAGTGGAAACGACTGTGTCAATCGGCGGCCTTGAAGTGAGATACAATGTGCCCATGCCTTTATAAGGCTTAATTTCCTTTTTGTCTATATCTAAAGAGATGATGGGTTCAAACCTCTTAAATTCCTCATCTGGTGATGTTTCTGTAAAGGTAATGGTTTTTTCCACTTCCCCTTCAAGCTCGCTTTTAAAAACTTGGAATGCCCCCTTGTTAAACGAAGAAAAAATGACCTTTTGCGGATCGTTGGGAAGAGGTATAGGGAAGAAATTGCCGGTCCTGACATCTGTATAACGCCTGAGTTCTCCAGTTTCAAGGTTCAGCGAATAAATATTATAAGCGTCCCTCATATCGCCCGAGAAATATAATTCTTTAGAATCCTCCGAAAAATTAGGCGAGATTGTGTTCCCTTTCCCGAAAGTTAACTGTGTCCTTTTTTTCAAATTGTTTAGGGGAGAGAGAAAGAGCTTGTCGTAAATATCAAGATGAATTGTATAAGCCACTTTGGTTCCGTCTGGAGAGATCATCGGGGCTTTCTCGAAAAAGTCGTCTTCAGTCAAATTCAGGATTTTTTCGGTTGAGAGGTTTATCTTGAAAATGTCGTGTAATCCTTCGTGAAAGGCTGTAAACAGGAGCTCCTCTCCTTGGGGAAAGAAACAGGGGGAAGAGGGCTGATCAACGGGGATCTTAATCTTTCTCAGGATCTTTCCGGTTAGAGCGTTGAGTATAAACAAGGAATGTTTTTGTCCGACGCGACCAAAAAAAGCTATCTTGTCTCCATCAGAGGACCAGGCTATATCTTTTCCTTTAGAAGGATCAATTTCGAATTTTATGCGCTCGTACTTGAGAGTGTAGCCTTTTGTTATGTTTTTAACTACGGAGCCATCCAGCGTTGAAATGAGAATTATATCGATATCGTAGTCTTTAACGTTTTGAGTTAGAACGGCGACGATATCCCCTGAAGGAGAAACGGCATGGGAGAGGGAAAAATAATAAGGATTTAAAGGGAATTCAGGACCAAGAGGGATACTGTAATCTTCTGGATTCTCCCTTAAGAGATAATCCTTGAATCTCGCGCGGAGATATTTTTTAAATTCTTGATTAAACTCTTTATACTTCATGTTGAAGGCTCTGCCTACAGGATTTCTTCTTCCTATAAGAGGAGAGCGCTGCAGAGAGTGCCAGAACTCCCTTATCCCATTTTTTCCGTGTTTAGACTCGATAAAGTCATATATTGCATGGCCGAAGTCATAGGCGGGCTCGCGAGGCAAAGGATAGCGAGAGTAGAGATCTCCTGATGCTGTGAGCTCGGGGATTCGGTCGTTGAGAACAGCGTCTCTGACGATTAGGGATGACCAGGAAGACCAGTTCTCAGTGTTATACTCGGCAAAGCCTTCCATTATCCAAAGCGGGGGTTGATTCACAGCATAAAGACCTCCGCCCGGGCTACCCCATAGGAGGTCATACTGGAAAATATGGGTCAATTCGTGCTCAATAAGATCCTGAATTTCATCAAGAGTCATATCTCCTTGAATAGCGATACGATAAAGAACTGGCTCTGCAACCCCCAGGACTCCTGCAGGCAGTTGAAAAAGATTTGTCTGCTCAAAATCCGTAGATGTTTTGTAAAAAATGAGGGGAACAGGAGCAGAGAGCGGATGCTTGAGCTCTTCGCTTATTCTTTGATAGGCACTTTCAGCCATTTCTGCAATATTTTTTAAGACTTGAATGCTATCAGTGTAATAGTAAATGCTGAAATGTTCAGTTTTGTAAGAGCTCCAGTTAAATTTTTCATACAGGACTTTATTTTTTCCGTAGTAAGGGAAATAAATGGTTTGGGCAATACTCAAGGGTACCCAGAGGATGAAGAAAAAGAGAAAAAAGATGTATTTGAAGTAATGTTTCATGGGATTTCTCCTTAATTAATCGTAGATAAGATATCTTTCTTGGATGCTTGCTTCACCAAGAATGTTACGGAAAAACTTTGCCTTTACTCTCTGGATAAGGTCAAAGAAGGCAAAAGTGGCTGTCTGTTTTGGGTTTTCATAGTTTTTGGACTCTTTAAAGTTACTCGTATACAGAGTCCTTCCTGTTTTGGCATCAATAATGTAGAGATCAAGGTTAAGGGTGTAAAATCTTCGCTCAGCCAGTCCTCTTTTTTTTGAAATAAAGGGGTCTTCAAAACGCTCTTTCTTTTCTTGTAAAATGGCCTTTCGGATTTCTTCAGTGTATTGAGCGTCCCCGGTGAAAAGAATAGCCTCTTTCTGGGCTGGCAATAAATTTTTCCAGAAGGTTTCATTTTTAAACGGCTCTTCTTCAAAAGTGATTTTTTTTATGGAAACTTTTCCATTAAAATTCTGGCCGATCTCGAAGGAAAAATAATCTACGAGCTCTTGATTTAGATCAAAATCTTTTGTTTCTTCCTTGATCAAAAAATTGGTGATAACAACTTCGCCATATTGGTCTAGATTGAGCGGAGTCTTACCAGGAATTTCAATCCTTAATTTCCAGTAGTCGTTTGAGGCACAGGAGAAAGAGAATAAGATTGTAAGTATCAGGGCTATTTTAATTTTTTTCATCTTTTTTGTCTTTGCTTAAAGGTTCATTATTTTTCTTAAAGTTTTGATAATTGGCTTTTATCTGGGCATTTCCAGGGCTCAGCTTTAAAGCGATCTCATATTCATTTTTTGCTTCTTCCCAAAGCCCTTTTTTTTCATAGGCAACGGCCAAGTTGTTGTGGGCAGCAGCAGAATTTGGGTCGGAGAGGACTACTTTTTTCCAGCGAAAAATGGCCTCGTCCCATAGATCTTGCCTTGCAGCCTGGATACCAAATAAGAGTTGGTTATCCAGAAGCTGTCGGGCACAGCTTGAAAAAGAGATTACAAAAAACAGAAGAACAAGAAGATGAAATGCAATTTTTTTATGCATGTAGAGCCTACATTAATTAAGTTACTTCTTTTTCAATCCTTCGTCAAGATAAGGTTATTTATATGCAAGTTTCATACCAAATCATAGGGTAAAACACCAGAGAGAAAAGAATTCTTGTTGTCACAAAAAAGAGACATGTGTATAATGATTAAAAATTATATTAAGGAGAAGGACATGGGCAGCTGGCTTGAAGGGAAAACCTTGGCCGAAAAAATAAAAGAAGAAGTAAAGAATGAGGTGGCTCAATACTCGAAGCAGAGGAAGGAAGTTCCAGGGTTAGTAGCAATATTGGTAGGAGAAAACAGGGCTTCTAGGATTTATCTGCGAACCAAGGAGAGAAACTGCGAAAGGTTGGGCATCCGCTCAGAAATTCTTTATTTTCCTAAAGATATAGAAGCATCTCTTTTAAAGTCTAAAATCGAGGAGTTGAACTCCAGGGAAGATGTAGATGGTATTCTTGTCCAGCTTCCTTTGCCATCCTCCTTCAGTGCTCCCGAGATAATTGCCTTTATCCCCCCGGAGAAGGATGTGGATGGATTTCATCCTTTTAATTTAGGGAACTTGATGATGAATCAGGAAGGATTAAAACCGTGCACGCCGTTGGGGATAATAGAGCTTTTGAAATCTCGAGAGATACCGATTGCAGGAAAAAGGGTAGTTATTATAGGCAGAAGTCGTATTGTAGGCAAACCCTTGGCTGCCATGATGACCAATGAAAACGGAACCGTGACTATCTGTCATTCGAAAACTGAAAACCTCCCTCAGGTATCATCAGAGGCAGACATTCTTGTGGGGGCAATAGGTCGGGGAGCATTCATAACTGCGGAATTTGTAAAATCGGGCGCCGTTGTTGTGGACGTGGGAATGAATAACCTCACAGATAAATCTAAAGTAGAACAACTGTTTGGGCAGGATGAAAAAAGGCAGAAGGACCTCAGGGAGAAGGGCTATACGCTGATAGGCGATGTCCATCCGCAGGTTATCGATAAAGCTGAGTTTTTGACTCCAGTGCCAGGGGGAGTTGGGCCACTGACAGTGGCCATGCTTATGAGGAATACTCTGGAGGCCTTTAAGCTAAGGCGGAACTTAGCCTAATTAAAGGCTGAGCGTAAATTAAAAATTTCTTTGGATTTTTGCTTAAAATATGGTATAAAAAGTTTCTTTAAGAGAACGAAAATGCCAAAAGTCTGCGAGATTTGTGGAAAAGGGCCTTTTTTTGGACAAAGCGTGAGTCATTCCCATAAAGCCTCCAAAAAAAAATGGAAACCGAATTTGCAGCACGTTAAAGCTAAAACTGATTCAGGGGTCAGGCGAATATGGGTTTGCACCAGGTGTCTTCGTTCAGGGAAAGTAGCCAAGGTAATCAAGGGGACGTTCCCCAAAGCAGCCCCTCTCGATTCAACGCCTTCACCACCCCCTGAGGACTAATTCGGCGGGAGATCATACCTCTCCCATTCTTTCAGATTCTTTCGACAGAAGAAATCTCTTTTATAGCCGAAAGTTTTTTCATCATCGTTTCAAGATGTTTTATGTCTCGAATAATAAGGATGAGCTTAATTTGAGCTTTCTTGTCGTGGGAAGTTGTTACTTCAGCCTTAGTGATATTTCCGTCTGAATGTGAAATAGCAGAGGCGAGCTTGGCTAAGACTCCCGGAGAATCCTCCGCCTTTATCAAAAGTTTTCCTTTATAGCTTCCTTTTGGAGTATCCTCCCAGGAGACCTCGACCATGCGCTGGTTATCCAGAACTTCTCTTTCAACCAGGGGGCAACGCAGGGAGTGGACTGTTATTCCTTTTCCTGACGTGATGTATCCTATGATAGGTTCGCCCATGATAGGGGAACAGCATTTGGCTAAATGGACGCCCTTAGCCTGGATGACTGGCTTTGGCTTCTTGGCCACTTTTTTAACAACTTTTTTCAGGAATGTATCCTTTTTCTTTTCGATTTTTTCTGCGGGGAGGAGCTTTTCCATAAATTTTTTTTCAAGCACTATTTTCCCAAATCCAACATAAGCATGAAAATCTTCCATCTTTTTAAGCCTCACATTTGCTGCAGAAGAGAGACTCTTGAGGAGATTTTCTTCTTTTAAAAAATCCGCGGGGACCTTATAATGCTTGATTTCTTTTTCCCACAATTTTTTCCCGAGGGCGGTATTCTTTATTTTATCCTGTAAGTTTAGCCAGCGTTTTATATTGTGTCGGGCCGTTGAGGTGAAGGCTATATTCAACCAATCTCGACTCGGAGTTTTTTCAGGGGAGGTTAAAATCTCCACTATATCTCCAGTCTTCAAGATTGTCTTCAAAGGTTCAATCCTGACGTTAATCTTTGCTCCTGCGCAGTGCAGCCCTATTTCAGAATGAATCTTAAAGGCAAAATCCAGGGCAGATGCACCAAGGGGTAAGGTTACGACTTTTCCTTTAGGAGTGAAAACATAAACTTCTTCAGGAATGAGGTCTGTTTTCAGGCTTTTCAAGAATTCTCGGGGGCTCTTTTGCTCTTTGTAAAGATCGACCATTTCTCTAAGCCAAATCAGTCTTTTGTCCTCTTTCATGATGTGCCTGGTATCTGTTTCCTTGTATTTCCAGTGGGCGGCGATTCCGTTTTCAGCTAAATTATGCATGTCATGTGTCCGGATTTGAATTTCGACAGTTTGTTTTTTTTCAGCGATGATTGTTGTGTGTAGAGATTGATAAAGATTAGGCTTGGGCATGGCGATGAAGTCTCGGAATCGATGGGGAAGATGAGGCCATCTCTGATGAATCATCCCCAGGGCAGAATAGCAATTCTTGACAGAGTTAGTGATTAGTCTCAGGGCCATGAAATCATAAACTTGGTCGAAGTCAGTATTTTGTCTTATCATTTTATTATGGATGCTGTAGAGCCTTTTTATTCGATAGGATATTTTTGCTGGAATATGATTAACCTTCATTAGACCTTCAAGCGCCCGTTTGGTTTTCTTGAGTTCCTTTTCGGCCTCTTCTCTTTTGGGGTCAACAAGAGAGGCCACTTGGAAATAATCGCCTGGATCTACGTAGCGAAAAGAAAGCTCTTCCAATTCGGCTTTTATTCGTCCCATGCCCAATCGGTTGGCAATAGGGGCATATATCTCGAGGGTTTCCTTGGCAATCTTTTTTTGTTTCTCCTCAGGCAAAAATTTTAGAGTTTTTAGGTTGTGAATCCTGTCAGCTAATTTGATAAAAATGACTCTTAAATCATCAATCATGGCCAGGATGATTTTCCGGATGCTTTCTGCTTGCCTTGTTTCAGGCGATGATTCCTGAACACGGCTGATTTTAGTAGCCCCTTCTACCAAATGAGTTATCTCTTTGCCAAAAGCCTGCTGAAGTTCTAAGGCAGTCACATCGGTGTCCTCTAAAACATCATGGAGGAGACCCGCTGCTAAAGTTGTTTTATCTAATTTCAAGTCTGCAAGCATGTTTGCAACTTCTAAGGAATGACTCAAATAGGGCTCTCCGGAGCGCCTGGTTTGACCCTTATGGGCCTGGGCGGCAAAGATATAAGCTTTCTGAAGGAGAGTCGTATCTTTCTCGCTGTAAGAAGAAGAAACCTTTTCTAAGATATCATCAAATCTAATCATTGGCCTAAATTTTGGTTCAGCAAAGGATAGCTTCTATCCCTATCAGGGCATTTTCTTTTCCCGCTTCAGTATCCAGTTCACAGCATCAAGCAGGTTCGGAGCTACGTAAGCAGGCACTATCCGCTTTTTCTTAAGCTTAGGTAGCGCTTCTTGACCAAAACCTGTGAGGAGGAGTATAGGTTTGGCTTGAATATTGCGACCAAAAAGGATATCTTCCACCTTGTCTCCCACCATATAAGAATTATTCATATCAATATTGAGTTCTGCGGCAGCTTGAAGGCCCATGCCCGGGCTTGGCTTGCGGCACCGGCAATTCTTTCTGTACCGAGGGATCGAGGAAAGACGGTAATGGGGACAGTAATAGACACCGTCAAAATGTGCGTTACGCTTGGCAAATGATGCTCTTAATTTCTGGTGAATGTCATGAAGGTTTTTCTCAACAATAAGTCCCCGTCCAACTCCTGATTGGTTGGATACAATAACGGCTAAAAGGCCAGCCTCGTTTATTTTCCTTATTGCTTCGAAGCTGTAAGGAAAAATTTCTATCATACTGAAAGAGCCGGGATACCCCACATCTTTATTGATTGTCCCGTCTCTATCGAGAAAGACTGCTCGTTTTTTCATCTTAAGAATTTCTGACATACCTCGAAGACTTCTTCGGGATCAATGCTTATCATGCATCTGTGATCAAACGGGCATTCTCTGTAGCTGCATGGCCAGCATGGAACATCTTTCTTGATGACAGCAGCCGGTTGTTGGAAAGGACCGGTAAAGTTAGGATTCGTCGGTCCAAATATAGCTATAACTGGTATTTTTAGGGCATTCGCTATGTGCATCGGGCCTGAGTCATTCGTGATAAAAAGATCTGCGTTGCTGATCAATCCTACAAGCTCCCGAAGGTTTGTTTTTCCTGTCAGATTAAGAGGTTTTTTTGTCATGAAGGAGGCTATGGATTCAACCAACTCAGCCTCGCCTTTGGAGCCGGTGATGAGAATTTCTGCCTTTTTTCTATCCTGTAATAAAATGGCTAGCTCTGCGTAATTGGCAGCGTGCCATCTTTTAGAAGGGCCATAAGAAGCACCAGGGTTAAGGATGATGAGAGGCTTTTTTAAATCAACATTTAAGGAGAGGAGCAGCTCCTTAGCTTTTCCCTTTTCTTCTTGAGTTACTGGTAGAGATATCTTTGGAGGGGAAGTTTTTAGACCCAAGCCGGAGATAAGGTCCAGATAGTAATTTAATTGGTGGGAACTGTCTTCCCCTTTCTTTAGCGCCACTCCCCTGGTGAGAAGCACTCTGCGGCCATCCGTAGAGTATCCCCATCTTTCAGGGATCTTGCCAAGATAGAACAGAAGAGCTGAAGAGAAAGAGTTGGTAAGAAGGACTCCGATATCAAAATGGAACCTTTTTATTTTCTGTATTGAATCCTTCAGATTTTTAAAGCCGTCTACGTCTGGAAGAGGGAATATACCTTTTATAAAATCATGAGAGGAGAAGAGATCCTTTACCCACTCTTTGGCAGCTATCCATATTTGAGCTTGGGGAAAGTTTCTGCTTAAGCTATAAGCGGCAGGAACAGCAAGGACAGAGTCTCCTATCCAGTTGGGCGCTCGAACGATTATCTTCATCTCCTAAATTTTATTCGCAAAGCGCAATATTGTCAAAAGAGCACAGCACGTAGCAAGCATCTCCATTTCCGTTATTAGAAAAGGTTTTGGGAAATAGCCTGGCTCCCTTCAGATTTTTAACGCCATTCTCCATTTGCTCTTCTCGGCGGCTGCGTAACTCGCGTTGCTCAAACATACTCGCCGCCCGACTCTGTCGGGTACCCTCGAAGAGCGAATTCCGAAGGCTAAATCTTCAAGGTCGCTGCGGCTACTTCCCAAAACCTAACGGATATGGAGATGCCTCTCCGAAATAAAAATAAAAGATGAAAGAGGAAGATATTCCCTCCTTATTGTAAAAAAGCAGCCTTTCCCCTCTGTGTCTGGGATTAAGATCGCTGCCTTGAGATAAAAGGATGGTCTGTCTAATCAGATGAAGAGGTAGAAGGGTCCTTCTTTTTCTTGGAGGCAGCAGGTTCTTCACTTTTAGGCTTCTCTTTGGCGTTGCTTTCCTTTTCTGGCTTTTTGTTTTGAGCGTAATCAGTGATGTACCAGCCGCTGCCTTTAAATTGAAGGGCTGAAGGCGAGAGGACTTTCTTTAGCAGGCCTCCACATTTAGGGCATTTTTTTAATCGCGGTTCATTAACTTTCTGGATGACTTCAAGCGAAGAGCCGCATTTTAAACATTTATATTCGTAAAGTGGCATTTTTTATCACTTGAATATAATAGCCTCGAATATATAAATATCAGCTTCGGATTTCCAAGTATTCGGCGGAAGGCCAGCTTTCAAGCAGGCCTGCTTGAGAAACATTTCCCTTGACCAGTTATTTTCGACAGGAACTTGAGGTAGAAGGAGTCCTTTTCTATTCCCTTTGGAAATGACAAGACCATGTTTTCCAACCCTAATTAGACTAGGATCATGAATTTTTTTGAGAGGGGAGAGAACGGAAATCTCTATTTCTAAATCATCAAGCTCCTCTGCTGAGACAGGAGGAAACCTCTGGTCGTTACATGCAGCATAAACGGAAGTTTGAATAACAGTTTGATAAAGAGGCAAGACGGGCTCAATGAATCCTATGCATCCTCTTAGGTTGCCCTTTTTTTTGAGGGTCACAAAGGCGCCCTTCTTGGCTAGAAAATTCAGGTTTTCCGTGCTGTAGTTTATGATTTTTTTCTCTCTGATAAACTGATTAATGGCAGAACGCGCCAGCCGGAGAAGCTCTGTTTTCTCCTCTGGAGAGAGGCTAAATGTGGAATCGGGAATTTTTGTGTAGATAGCGGCTGCTAAATAGCCGATCACTCGGGATTCTCCCCCTAATGGTGAGGAGTCGGCATAGTGGAGAATTTCAACTTTCGCCTCTCCTCTTTCTTGAGCATAGAGCAGAGACGAGACAACTGGGCCCCCTCCGCACATGATGTTTTCGCCCCCTTCGAGCCTTTTGATAAGAGTGCTAGTTTCGAAAGACTGAACTAGAGAAATTGTCTTGGAGTCCGTATCGTTGGCTTTTTGTTTGGGCAAGAAATGAGACATGTCAGTTGAAGCAATAATAATAGCATTTTTCCCGGGGAGAACTTCCGTCAGGGCATCTGCCAGACGAATAATGGTTTTTCTTGTGGGATAACCCATGACGATGGGGACGATTTTTGCCTGAGGAAGGGTCTTTTGGATGAAAGGAATTTGAACTTCTACAGAGTGTTCCATCTGATGGGCTTGGGGAATGTATTTGAACCCAGAAGCTTTAGAGATTTCTGAAGCAAGGGGCTCATCGATTTCTGCAATGCCCAGAGGCGTCTCGTATCCACCCCGGGGGTAGATTGAACAACCATTGAAGCCATAACGGTGAGAAGGGGCGATGATTATGACAGATTCGTAATTTTTTCCCTGAATCAGACTGTATGAATAAGCAGCGGTCTGGCCTGAATAAACATAGCCAGCATGGGGGGCAATAAGAGCCACAATTTCTTCGCCAGGAGAAGGCGTTTTTTTGACATTCTCGAGGAATTGATCAATTTGTTGAGAGAGAATTTCCGCCTTTTTTTCATAAAACTGTCCAGCCCAGACTGCTTTCCTTATTCCCTGAGACCAGACGAAAGTGATGCAGAGGAAGAGAGAGAAAAAGATAATCAAAGAAATCTTTCTCATTTTCTTTCTGTCTATCCTCAGATTGAGACATAAAAAACTATACAAGGAAATAGAGGAAAAATCAAATTTTCCATCAGTGAACAACCATTCGAACTCCGCTGTTAGAAAAGGTTTTGGGAAATAGCTGCAGCTATTTCCCAAAACCTATGCCTCGAATATAGCGGTCAGTTATCACGGATTTGGATATCTTCCATCAGTAATGACGCAATTTTTAAATTTTTTGATTATTTTTACTTTATATTGTTGACTTTTTTTGTATTTTTAATAACAATCTAAAAGGACAGTTAAGATGAAAGATTTTCTCAAATCTCTTTTTATTATCTTCGCTACTTCTGCCGCTTTCTTGATCGGTCTTTATATAGGTGAAGAGAAAGTGAAGGCTAAGATTTCTGATTTCCAGGAAGATTTAGAAGAGAAGAAATAGAGCTCCTGCCTTTCGTTAAATCCCTCGTTTTGGTGAAATAATTATCATTTCATTATGGGGTCAGGTCTTGCTTTTTGCCTTTGCTCATACAAACGCAATTTAATTTGTGGGGTCAGGCCTTGCCATCGGGGAGAGATGCTTTCCTACGTCTTGTCCCTATGGCATTCCGTTGGATAAGGCCTGACCCCGAGGATTAACGGGCGACTCTGCTCTTTTTATAAATGGGCAGGGGAGTGTGGCAATCTCATCTTGAAGACATGAGATATCTATGTCGCTTTAATTCTTGTAATGAAATTTTAGATCGTTGGATGAGATTATTGAGACAGGCAAAAAGCAAGACCTGACCCCCCCATTCGAAAAAGGGGACAGGCCCCTTTTTCTGTTGTTTTGTCCGCAAGTTGAGAATGTCCTCTTTCTTACAAAAAAGGGGCCTATCCCCTTTTTTTCCACCCGATGGCAAAGCCTAATTCCAGCTGGGTTTGGTAAATCCCGCCCTTACATTGACTAATTCAGGAGTCAGGCTTATAATGAATTTGAAAAATCTCGTCCTGGAAACTTTCAGGAACAAGCTCTTTTGCGTTCGAGGCACAAGATGCGTTGGCAGGTTTATGGAATCATAATCATTTTTGCTCTGTTCATTCTTGCTTTAATCTTCAATCCAACTCTTTCTTGTTTTGGAAAGAAGCTGAAATCACCACTCTATCCTCTTCTCCGGAAAAGAAAGCTCAAGCTGAAGACAGAAGATTACGGCTTCTCCCTTGGTAAAAAGGAAGCTGAAGTGAAGACTAAAGAGAGAATGCAAAAGCTGGGAATAAAAGATTATGGTTTCTCTCGTGTTAGTGATGCTCAACACGCGGCCCAAGAGAAAAAGCTCAAGCTGAAGACAGAAGATTACGGCTTCTCCCTTGGTGAGGACGATATTAAACAGGAATCAGAAGAGGAAGAGGAACAGAAAGAGTCCTGAAGATTTGGATATTCAATATGGCCTTGAGGTTGATTTGGGCTAGCAGCGATTGAACTTGCTTCTTGCTAGGTCTTTTCCAGTTTAAGAGCCTGGGAAACAAATAGTAAGCTGCAACCAGGAATTCCTGAGGACTCTTTCCAAGGCTTATGATTGAATGAGGCCTAACGCTCTTCTTCTTGAGAGACCATGAGCAGGATTTTAAACGAGGGGCAGTCGAAGAATCGACTAAATATCAAGGTTTTAAAGGTTTCACTTTTCCCGATTGTTTTCCTTGCCATATTTTTTCTTGCCTATTGCCGGCCTTCCCCTGCTATTCTTCTCCCACTTCCCTCAAAGATCGAAAGGATAGAGGGTTATGCTTCTCTAAGAATCACTGGAGACCAAGGATCATCTAGGTCTAAGTTTTCATTCTTGTTCCAGCTTCCCCATCAGGGGCGTATAGAGGTCTCTAATATATTGGGCAGAACCCTCTACCAGATTATTGTGGCTGAGGATAAGGCGGCCTTTATTGTTCCTTCTAAAAGAGTCTATTGGCAGGGAGAGGAAGAAGAGATTATCCGATATTTCCTGGGATTTCGGCTAAATCTGGATGAGATGATAAATCTTTTAAGCGGAAAATGGGAAGGTAAAGAGATTGGATATGAAAGCGAGGAGAGCAAAGAAATCTGGAATCTTGCCAAGGATGAGAGGGGTCGAATAATGGCAGGCCAAAGAAGAGAATTTCGGTTTGAAGTCAAAGAATTTTTTGCAGATACTTCTTTTGCCCGCCTTCTCATTTTTCAGCATCCTCTGAATAGGGGGCGTCTAAAGATCCTTAGAATCAACCTTAACCAGCCCCTAAAAAAAGGGGCTTTTTCTCTTTCTGCTTTAGGAAGGTATGAACGAAAAAGCTGGGCTGAGATAGAAAAGATATTGGCCAATGAGAATTAAATCCTTTGCCAAGATAAACCTTGGATTAGAAGTCAGGGGGAAAAGAGAGGACAACTATCATGAAGTAAGAACTCTCTTGCAGACAATAAATTTTTTTGATGTGTTGGAATTCCGGTCGACAGAGCAAGGTGAAATTCTCCTTAAAGGAGATGATAAAACAATATCGTGGGAAAGGGATAACCTTATTTTCAGGGCAGCGCTTCTTCTCAAAGAGCAATTCCATGTATCCAAGGGGATTGAAATTCATGTCACCAAGAATATTCCTCCGGGCAAGGGCTTAGGAGGAGGAAGCAGCAATGCGGCCGTAACCCTTCACGTCTTGAATAAAAGCTGGGGACTTCAGTTGGGGAAGAAAGCTTTGATGAATTTAGGCAGGCAACTTGGTGCGGATGTTCCCTTCTTTCTCGAAGGCGGCCTATGCTTAGGATCAGGAAGAGGAGATGATATTACTCCCCTCTCTGATGCCGCCACACTCTTTTGCCTGTTGGTTTTGCCCTCTTTTTCAATCCAGACTGCTCACATTTACAGCCATTTTCCGTTATCCTTGACTTCACAGGACAAAGACAGTAAAATTATCAAGTTTTTAGAAAACAGAGAATTAGGTTTATTGGAAAATAGATTAGAAGAGACGATTTTTCGCTTTTATCCTCAACTTAAAGCCATAAAGAGATTGCTCAGGGGCCAGGGATCAGAGTTGCCCTTAGTTAGTGGGACTGGTTCTGCTGTGTTCGGGCTCTTTTTAGAGCAAGAAAAGGCAGAGAAAGTCTTGAGAAAAGTGAAAAAGGACTACACCTCTCTTCTTGTTGAGACTTTGCCTCGAGAGCGATACTGGAGGAGTCTGAAGACTGGGGTGTAGCCAAGCGGTAAGGCAGCGGACTTTGGATCCGCCATCGGAGGTTCGAATCCTCCCACCCCAGCCAAAGGCCGCCAAGATATTTCTTCCTTTTGGAGAAAGTCATCGAGGAGGAGATTGAGTGAGTAAAAAAGATGAAATGAAAGTTTTTGCTGGTTCTTCTAATAGTGGTTTAGCTCAAGAGATTGCCAGTTTCTTGAAGATCGATTTGGGAAAATGTGTGTTGGAGCGATTCAGCGATGGGGAGATTCATTTTTATATCGATGAAAATATCCGAGGAGAAGACATTTTTGTTATCCAATCTGGTTCCCATGAGGCTAACTTTCACTTGATGGAACTTTTCCTGATGATTGACGCTTTTAAACGAGCCTCTGCCGAGAGGATCACCGCTGTCATCCCCTACTACTGCTACGCACGCCAGGACTGGAAGGACAGGCCAAGAGTTCCCATATCGGCCCGGCTTGTTGCTGACCTGCTGCAGACGGCCGGAGCTGCGAGGATTCTGACTATGGACCTCCATTCGCCCCAAATTCAAGGGTTTTTCTCTATCCCTGTTGATAATTTGATGGCTCTTCCTGTGTTAGCTAATTATGTTCAAACCCTGAAGTTGAAAGCTTTAGCCGTTGTTTCCCCTGATGCCGGAGGAGTGGGGAGAGCCAGGCTGTTTGCAAAGAGGATGAGGGCTGGATTGGCGATTATAGACAAACGGAGGCCTGCTCCAAATGAAGCTAAGGTATTACATGTGATCGGTAAAGTCAAGGATTGCGATGTCGTTATTCTGGATGACATGGTAGATACAGGAGGAACGCTTGTCGAGAGTGCTGAGGCCCTAAAGAGAGAAGGAGCCAAGAGAGTTTTTGGAGCCTGCAGCCATCCTGTTTTATCAGGGAAATCCGTAGAAAAGATAGAAAATTCTAATTTAGAAAAGTTGATCGTTACCAACACAATCCCTCTACAAGGAAAGTCGAAGTCGTCTAATAAGATTATAATCCTCTCTGTTGCCTCTCTTTTTGGAGAAGCCATTCGGAGAATAAATAAACGACAATCAGTGAGTTCGCTGTTTATATAAGGAGGAAAGAGAGATGAGTAAGCGTGTGTGGTGGATTCTGTTGTCGGTGCTAGTGGTCGTCGGCTTGCTTCTGGTGGCCTGTGCCCCCAAGCCTGCCCCCACTGAAAAACCGCCAGAGGAAGCGCCAACTGCGGTAC